>NZ_DANC01000017.1:11199-15220 GCF_002499755.1 Methanoculleus sp. UBA291
AAGAACGAAGTTCTTCGAAAGGCGTCCCCCTCCCGGCTGAGGTGTTTCGGGATCACCTCGTTTTCAACAAGTTTATACGAACACATACGGCACTATGCCGTAGTGAGTACATCCTTCCTGAAAAGGATGAGGCCGCCTTGAGGCGGGTGGGACAACGTAAGGAAGGGGTCACTATTCCCTACTTTTGACGTCCTTTGAAGTTGCATTACGACACCACTTTCCAGCATGTCTTTTTTTTTGAGAAGTTCATACATCCGTCCCGGCGGTCGTCTTTCCATCGCATTTGACCTCACCCCTGAGGGAGTCCGCGGCCTCGGGCGTGAGCAGATACCTCATCATCTTCCCCTCCCGGTGAGGTTCGACGATCCCATCGGCTATGAGCCGCCTCATATGCCAGAAGGTCGAGGGGGGCGAGATACCGACGGCCAGAGCAAGGTCCTGTTGGGAGAAACAGCGGTTCTTCAGGAGAAGGAGGAGGATTCTCCGGTCGGTACCGTCTTTTAAGTGAAGGCAAACCTTCCTGTCGACCACGCCGGGGAGGGCGCCCGTCCTGAAATATCCTCTCCTGCCGCCCCGGCGGGTTGCGACGATCATGCCCACCGATTCGAGACGCCAGAGATGATATTGGGCTGCCCCTCTCGTGATCCCGGCGATCCGGATCAGGTCTCCGATTGAAATCCCCGGGCTCTCGACGATGCACTCATACAGTCGTTTCCGGGAGGCATGATCGAGCAGATCCTTCCGGGAGATGCGCCGGTAGCCGAGAAGCAGCATTATGGTGAAAGAGTAATAGAGTTCGGCGGGGAAGAGGAGCACGGGGGATAGGAAGAGAAGGAGATTGATGAGCATCGCGTGGGGCGGCAGGTCCCAGAACGTTATCTCGGTGAAGTCATGGCCGCCTCCCGGCAGAGGATCGTCCAGCGGCGAAAACGTGTAGCCCCCCGGGGCCGCCGCCGGATAGACCAGGAAGAAGCAGCCTGCGATGACGAACGCGACGGGGGTCCAGTGTTTCATCTCTTCGCCCTTGCGACCTGACCGCCGGGTTCGTCAACACCATCCGAAGGTGTAGTCTTCTGTTCCGTGAACGCGCTCGCCATGGACGAGAAACACCGTAACAACGGTCGTGGCAGAACAGACCGTGAGGGAGAGAGGATTGTGGGATGCCCGTCAAAATCAGGGGGTAGGTCCGTTTCGTCGTTCGAGACGGATTTCGCATATTGGTCGGTCTTTCCATTGCAGGTCTCCATGGTGATATCTGTGGTTTCGCGAGTAGATACCTTAAGTTTTATGGGCAAATCGTCTAATCGTCCTTCAACGATTAGCTGAATTGCACACAAAGTCTTTAGCAACCGGGGGTAACTCTTGAACTAAGAGACCGTCAATCTCCACATTGTCTCGGATCAGGACGGTTGAGGGAGTATCGACCATGAAATGGAGGAATGTTCAAATAGCGCTTGTCCTGCTGCTCGCGGCATCTGCTTTCACTATACCGGTTACGGCCGAAGAATGGGATACGCCGCCCCTCAACGACTCCGAACTCCAGCGCTGGGGGATTGTGAACGGGAGCCCTAACTGGGCCGGAGATCGGGATCTCTCGCAGTACAGCAGGTACGAGCCTCAGGCTGAGGTGACGCTGTCGAGGGAGACTCTGAAAAAACTGTATCCGAACATCATTTTCTTCAATGCATCGGATTTCCCCGCGAATACGGACTCTTCGGGAGAGGTGGTGTCGTTCAATCCGGACGGGAGTGTCACGGTGACGCGGACGGAGGGCGACGGGGGAGGGGCGACGGCGGCCGAACCCACCCCGACGCTCCCTCCCGTGCCCGGAGGGGACCCCCTGATGCAATTGCAGGGCGTCCACCCGAACGTAGAGAGAAACGCCGAAATTATGGAGTACATCCAGACTCACGGTCTCTCCAGCTGGTACGAGAAGCGTTACAACGCAACCTGCCGCTATGTCTGCCTTGTCCCGGGCACGCCGGGTGCGCAGACGCTGGTGTTCCTGAACCGGGATGTCGACGAACGAGAGGACCCTGAGAGCATCGTATGGGTGAGTCTGATCGACCCCGACGAGGACCTCCCGGTAGAGGCACCCGACCCGCTTGCCGGCCTCTCCGCCGGTTACCCGCAGGTGCGGGAGAACCCCGCCGTGGAAGCGTTCATCCGGGAGTACGGGCCCGGACGCTGGGGTGAGGAATGGGAGAACGATACGACGGTACAGGTCTATCTCGTCGCTGAGAACGCGACCTATAGAGAACTGATCGCCACCGTGGAGGCAGGGGCCGTCACGGGCGTGACGGTCCTCGACGAGGAGCATCTCGCCGTCAATAAAACTGAGGCGCTGGAAATCGCCAGAGAAAACGTCTCCCCCGACGCCCGCCTCACCGATCTCCATCTCCGGCTGAACGACGGGCGGGCCGAGTGGGTGATCTCGTACATGGACGGCCCGGTTTACACCGGAATGACGTTGGATGCCGGAGAGGTCCCGATGCCGGAGGCGACTGTCCCCGGCTTTGCCACCGTGACGGCAGCCGGATCGCTGCTCGTCACGGCTGCGGCACTGCACTCAAGAAGAAGATGACCGCGGGAAGGAGAGGAATGATGCGCCGGGGACTCCTTGCGGAATCAGTCAAAAAAAACCCGGATGCCCTCACTTAAGCGGGGAGCAGTCACAGGAGCAAAAGAAAGTCCTCGACAGTCATGCCCGCATCGGCGATCAGGTATCTCAGCGTTCCCCGCTTGAGTTCGGTATGAGCCGGGACAGAGAGGGGGCCGCAGATGCGTGTGGTTGGCCATAATAACATGGCTGCCGGTCTGGCGGGCAACCGTCCAGCCCCTCTTTTAAAAGGCCTTAACAGATTCTTTTTCTGATATAACCGGTAATTTTCCCCTGAATTACAACGCAACATCAGCCAGTCGTTCGCCGGGGCGTTGCGTCACCCGATCGTTGAGCCCCTCAATACATCCGGAGATGGCATCCTTGATGTTCTCGAGGGTTTCTTCAACGGTCTCACCCTGCGAGTGGCACCCGGGAATTGCGGGGCAACTCACAACGTATCCGCCGTCTTCCGGATCTTCCCTGACGATAACCCGAAACTTCATCTGTACACACCAGAATTTCTCTATGATCTCCCGGAGTAATCAGGGTTTGCCCGGGCCTGCGAAACCACCCTCATGGGTTGTCCGGAAGATGCCTGCCATCAAAGGTCGCATCCGCAAGTCCACGCGCAAGTTCGATGAACACCTGCCGGACGTACCCACCGATCGACGCGGAACCATTATCGCCGTCACGGTCTCTCTCCCGCGACGATGGCGTTGAAGCGGGGACTCTCCCAGTTCGACCTGACAAACCTCATCGTCGGGGCGATCGTCGGCGCCGACATCTACATCGCCTCCGCCCTCACGGCCGGCCTTGTCGGCCCGTTCTCGATCGTCCTCTGGGCGGTGGCCGCGGTCTGCGCCGCGGCGATCGCTCTGGTCTTCGCCTACTGCAGTTACTATGTTCCCCGCGTCGGCGGACCGTTCGCATACGTCTCGGAAGCGTTCGACGACTTCTACGGATTTCTTGCCGGTTGGAGCATGTGGATCGCCGAACTCCTCGCGCTCCCGGTCTTTGCCATCGCGTTCGCCAATTATCTTGCGGCGCTCATCCCCCTCGCCCCGGCTGCAGAGGTCGCCGCAAGAGCGATCTTCGTCGGAGCGTTGACGCTCGTCAACATCGTCGGGGTCCGGGCGGCCGGACGGTTGAACGACGCTCTCACGCTCATCAAACTCTCCCCGCTCCTCCTCCTCATCGTAGCGGGGTTTTACGTCCTCATCGTCCGGCCGGAGACGTTCCTCGGGAACTACACCCCGTTGCTCCCCCTCGGGCTGCAGAACGCGGCCCCTGCGCTGGTCCTGGTCTTCTGGGCGTATGCCGGGTTCGAGATGGGAACGTTCCCGGCCAGTGAGGTGCAGAACCCGAGACGGACCATTCCTCGCGCCATTGTCACGGGTATGTCGATAGTCGCTCTCTTCT
>NZ_DANC01000017.1:15489-28281 GCF_002499755.1 Methanoculleus sp. UBA291
CGCTCGTTATCGCCGGAACGGCACTCTTCGGGTCGGCCGGAGCGCTCATCATGACGGTCGGCGCCCTCTTCTCTGTGGCGGGATCGGACGAATCGGGGATGCTCGGCAGTGCACGGCTTGCCTACGCGATGGCAATCGACGGGCTCTTCCCCCGCATCTTTGCCCGGCTCCACCCGCGTTACGACACGCCCTATATGATCCTTATCGCCCAGGGTGCGATTGCGTTCGTTCTCTCCAATGTCGGAAACCTCTCCGGGCTGATCTCCTTCGCCGTCCTCAACCTTGCGTTCTCGTTCCTGCTCACCTGTTTCGCGCTCATCGTGCTACGGAGCGACGGGGCCACGAACCTCCGCGGTCAGCATCTCCTTCCGCTCGTCGGCATCGGCATCTGCCTCTTTCTCATCTCTTCCACAACGACCTTCGATAAAATCGTGGGGAGCCTGGTTATCCTGGCGGGTATCCCGGTCTACCTCTTCTTCTCCCCGAAGGATGATATGCGCCATCTCAAGGCCCTTTTCCTCTCCGAAGAGGCCGTACTCGTTCGAAGGCTCGAGGCGCGGGAGGTCTATCTTGCCAATTTTCTCACCCTGGTCCGCTCGGTCTACCGGGGGATAGGGCGGCTTCTCAGCCGCGAACCTGAAAAAAGGTGATATTCGAAAAAAGCAGCCGGGGAAATCTCCGGCCTTTTTCTCCGTTTCCCTGCCTTGCGTCTCACGCGAAGGGATGCTTCGCCGTATCTTTCTTCGCGAGCACCTCGCTCATCTTCGGCTCGCCCGTTATCGCCCGGCGGATGGCGATCTTCGTCGCCTCGTAGTTCCAGTCGTGGATCTTCTTTTTGTCCGCCGCATCCCACTCGATGAAGACCGACGCAATGATCAGCAGGTTGTCGGCCTCTGTCTCCGGGATGATGCCTTCCGCGACAGAATCGACCACCGCCTTCGCGACGGCGGCCTGAGCGGGGCCGAACATCAGGAGAGCCTGGTTCGCGCCTTTGATGGTGACCTTGTTGACCATCAGCGTCGGGGGTCTTGCGGGGAGGTTCGGGGTGAGGACGGCGAGGAGTGGCGTGTGGCCCCGTTCGGGCGATGCGAGCGCTGTGACGAAGGCCTGTTCCACGCTGCTCCCTTTCTTCCCGATGACAAGGTCGATATGGGCAACTTCCGGTCCTTCACCGACGAGTGCTTCTCCAAAGAGTGCATGTTCCGCATTGATCATGGTATCTCACCGTCTGAGTATCTGGGGTATGAAACAGAAAAAGGTTGCGAAACAGGCACTCTTCTCCAGCGGCGAGCCCTGCGTGCCGCACCCCCGGGTCATTTCGGATCGGCGCAGTTATACCCGGATGCCTCTCATTACAGGCATTTCCCGAACCATCCATACCCTTATATTTTGCCGATCTATATTTCTGTCTGCTACGCAACTCCCTCCGCGCCGGTCGTTCCCGGAGAGGGTTGTGCCAACCTTTGTATTATTCAATCGGAGGACTGTCGTGGACTCGATCAAGATTGCAATTGTTGGTGTCGGGAACTGTGCCTGTTCGCTGCTCCAGGGGATAGCATACTACCGGGGAAAAGACGAGCAGAATGCAATCGGTCTGATGCACCGGGACCTCGGGGGGTATCTGCCGTCCGACATCGAAGTGGCGGCGGCGTTCGATATCGATGCACGGAAGGTCGGACGTGATGTCTCCGAGGCCATCTTCTCCCCGCCGAACTGCACCACGGTCTTCTGCCCCGATGTGCCGAAAACCGGGGTGATCGTTCGGATGGGACGGATACTGGACGGCTTTCCGGAGCACATGCGGGGCTATCCGGAGGAGCACAGGTTCGTGCCCGCCGATGCTGCGGAGGCGTCGCGCGAGGATGTCGTCCGGGCGCTCAACGACTCGGGCGCCGAGATGCTGCTCAACTACCTCCCTGTGGGGTCGGAAGAGGCGGCCCGGTTCTACGCCGGTTGTGCGCTGGAGGCGGGCATCGGTTTCATCAACAACATGCCGGTCTTCATTGCAAGCGACCCCGCATGGGCGGAGGAGTTCCGGAAACGTGGTCTCCCGGTCATCGGCGACGACGTCAAGGCCCAACTCGGGGCGACGATCACCCACCGGGTCCTTGCGGACCTCTTCCAGCGGCGCGGGGTGAAACTGGACCGGACCTACCAGCTCAACACCGGCGGAAACACGGATTTCTTGAATATGTTGAACCGGAGCCGCCTCGCTTCGAAGAAAGAGTCGAAGACCGAGGCGGTGCAATCGATCCTTGATGAACGTCTCGACGACGATGATATCCACATCGGCCCGAGCGACTACGTCTGCTGGCAGAAGGACAACAAGGTCTGTTTCCTCCGGATGGAAGGGCGGCTTTTCGGGGACGTCCCCATGAACCTCGACCTCCGCCTCTCCGTCGAGGACTCGCCCAACTCCGCAGGGATCGTTATCGACGCCGTCCGGTGCTGCAGGCTCGCCCTCGACCGGGGCGTCGGGGGCGTGCTGACCTCTCCGTCCGCCTACTTTATGAAACACCCCCCGTTGCAGGTCAAGGACGACGACGCCGCCCGCATGACCGAAGAGTTCATTCGGGGCGTTCGGGATCGGTGACACCCACCGCTGGAGCGGGGGGCATCCCCCGGATATTGCAGCCCGATTATTTCACTGCATTCTGATCCCGGTCCATGACGAGCCCACAACGCCCCTGCAACACCCGGGGAAGCTGCGGTTTCAATAAAGTTATATCTTCCATAGAGCAGAGAATTAATCCGAATGGCGGATGCGAAGAAATACTACGCGGCGGCCGTGCTCGCGGTCTGGCTCATTATCGTCGCCTTCTTCATGGTTTTAAACCGCACGCTCGACCTCGAGGTCTTCTTCGTCCTCTCGCTCATCGGCCTCCTCGTCGTCGCGGTCCTCATCGACGATGCCTTCTCACGGCCGCGCTACATGCGCTACATCGGCTACGTCATCGCCGCCGGGGTCGCCCTCTTCGCCTATATCGTCGTGGAAAAAATCCTGGAGATTCTTGCCGCATGAACCGTCAGGCATCCCGTATCGTCCTTGCGGCGGCAGTCGTCCTCGTTCTCTTCCTCCTTGCAGGAGAGGCGACGTCCCCGGTACTCTATGCGGCAGAGAACATCTCGACCGCCGCCCACACCGACCCCGTGACGGTCCAGAAGCGGTCTCCCGGCGATGCCGCGGCCGTCGTCCCCCTGATGGACGAACTCCTGGGGGAGACCGGAACCCTCGCCCTCACGATCCGGCTCAAAGACTACGAGAGCGCGGAGCAAGACCTCGCCCGCTACAGCGAACTCTCAAGGCAGTTCGACCGGATGGTCGTCACTCTCGACGTCTCCGGGACCGACATCGGCGAATTCCAGCAAAACAACCAGAAGAATCTCGAGACCCTCTCCACCCTCTTAAACGACACCCGGCGGTTCGACGACCTCCAGCGGCTCGAGATCGAGGTCCGGGGCGACGACGAGCAGCACGCGACCGTCGTCTACGAGGGCGAGGCCCTCCGGCAGAAGATGCGGGAAGGGTTTGCCGCCTACGCCGGACGGGAGGCTGCGACGACCTGGGTCGCCGGGCGCTACGACCTCAACGCAACCCCCTACCAGAAGAGCGTCATGGACTTCGCAGAGGTCGCCGACGCTGCGGACGACTGGCGGGAGGAGATCGGCGGCGAAAGCACCCTGAGGTCCCCCCTCGACATCGCAGTCGCTCCCGGCGAGGGGCGCTACGGGGATACTCTGTCGATCGCCGGGACCTATACCGGCGGCATCCCGGGAACCCCCGTCGAAGTCTACATCGACAGCCGGATCGCCGGGACCGTCGCCCTCGACGACGATGGGGCCTACCGGTATCCCTATCGGGTCGACCGGGTCCTTGCCGGGCCTCATCTCGTCTACGTGACCGCGGGCGCGGTCTACTCCCCCGTCGCAACGTTTACGGTCCTTTCCGGGGACACCGCCACCACCCTCTCCCTCGCGGAGGTGAACCGGACCGCCGTCGCCTGTACCGGGAACCTCACGACCGCCGAAGGCCGGCCGGTCGCGGGCGCGCCGGTCCTCGTCAGGCTCGGCGACGGCACCCTCATCGCCGCACAGACCGATGAAAACGGCACCTATGTACAGGAGACCGTCCTCCCGGCCGGGGAGCACACCCTCCGGGCCGAGTTCCACGCCGCGGGTTACCCCCTCAACGCCTCCGAGAGCCGGGAGGAGATGTTCGTCGTCCGGGGCGAGGGGCTCTCCCCCCTCCCGTTCGCGGCCGCCGTTGCCGCCGCGCTCGGCACCGGGTGGTACCTCCGGCGGCGATACCGTGCGACGGAGGAGACCCTGCCCGTGGAACAGCCTGAGAGCGTAGCGGTGGATGAAACCGTCGAGGCCCCGCCGCCGCGGGTGGAGATCGCGGGGCTCCCGCCGAGAGATGCCGCGACCGTCCTCTTCCGGGCCCTCCGTACCCGGCTCGATCTCTCCGACACAAAGACCCCGCGGGACTGTATCCGGCTTGCTCCCGACCACGCCGGGTTCTTTGAGCGCTACGAACGGGTCCGGTATGCCGGCGAGGTCCCCACGGAGGAGGAACTTCGTGCAATGGAGAGAGAGGCGCTCGGGGGTGACGAAACTGCCCCGTGAGGCCTGGGCGGTCCTCTGCATCCTCCTCCTCGCCGCCGGGGCGGCGTATGCCCACGCGACCACCACCACCGAGGAGTACAGCCGTTACAACGTCGGCTGGAACGGCACCTCGAACTTCGCCGGGGAGGAGGCCCGCGACCTCCGGGACCTCACCCCTGATGCGACCCTCCTCATCCTCGCGCCGGATAAAGAGTTCACGGCCGACGAAGTCGGGTACCTGCAGGCGTTCCTCGCCGGCGGCGGGAGGGTCCTCATCGCCGACGAAGGGGGGACGGCGAACCGGCTCCTCGCGGACCTCGGGAGCACGATCCGGGTCCGGCCGGGGAACCTATCGAGCCTGGAACGGGACCATATCGACCCCGGACTCTTTGCCGCCCGGGTCGTCGGGAACGCGAGCTTCTTCGCCGGTATCGAGACCGTCCGGGTCAACCGCCCGGCGGCGATCGAAGGCGGCGAGCCGCTCCTCGCTACCCCGATCCTCTCCTGGGACGACGCCGACGGCGACGGTAGGGTCGGCGGTCAGGAGACCCTCGGGACCGCGGTCGTCTGCGCGAGAGAGGGCAACCTCACCGTCCTTGGCGACCCGAGCCTCTTCATCAACGCCATGCTCGCCGAAAACCCGGGATTCATTGAGAATATCCGAAACGAGCCGGTCCGGATCGACGGCATCCATAGCAGAACCGGGACCGCCAACCCGATTATCAACACCGTAGCCTGGGTCCGGGAGACGCCGACGGCGGCGGCCGCGTTCACCGCCCTGGCCGTCCTGCCGGTGGCCTACCGGTTCGGGAGGAGAGAAAAAGATGATTGACGACCTCGCCACACACACCGATACGATTGCAAACGCCTACGAAGATATTAAATTGACCGCCCAACAGGTGGTCGTCGGGAACCAGACCCTCATCGAAGAGATCTTCATCAGCATGATCGGCGGTGGCCACCTTCTTATCGAAGGAGTCCCGGGGACCGCCAAAACCACCGTCTGCAAGATCATCGCGCGTCTCATCGGCTATGACTTCAAACGGGTCCAGGGGGCCGTGGACGTCCAGCCGGCGGACATCATCGGGGTCCGGGTCTACGACAGGAGCAAGAGCGCGTTCGTCCTCCAGAAAGGGCCGATATTCACGAACTTCCTGATGGTCGACGAGATAAACCGCCTGACCCCGAGGACCCAGAGTTCTCTCCTCGAGGCGATGAGCGAACGCCAGGCGACGATCGACGGGACGACCTAC
The DNA here is from genome assembly GCF_002499755.1 of Methanoculleus sp. UBA291. NCBI lineage: Archaea > Methanobacteriati > Methanobacteriota > Methanomicrobia > Methanomicrobiales > Methanomicrobiaceae > Methanoculleus > Methanoculleus sp. UBA291. The sequence goes on from NZ_DANC01000017.1 coordinate 21,348, forward strand.
CCGCTCCCCGACCCCTACTTCGTCATCGCCACCCAGAACCCCCACGATAACGAAGGAACGTTCCCGCTCATCGAGGCTCAGTGCGACCGATTCATGTTCAGCACCGTTCTCACGCACCTCGACCCGGATCACGAGCTCGAAATCCTCCGGCGAGAGCGCGCCGGGGAACTGGACTGGGGGGTCTACCAGGACCAGATCGAACCCATACTCGGGCCGGAGGAGGTTAAAGCCATGGCCGCGGCCGCCCGGGGGGTCCAGGTCGACGAAGCGGCCATGGTCTACATGCGCGACCTCGTCCTTGCCACGCGGTCCCACGGGGACATCCGGCTCGGCGCGAGTTCCCGTGCCTCGATTGCCTTCGTCCGGGGGTCGAGGGTACAGGCGGCCCTGAACGGCCGGACTTACGTCATTCCCGACGACATCCGGGCTCTGGCTCTCCCGGTCCTCCGGCACCGGATCTGCCTCACCCGCGAGGCCGTGATCACCGGCGTCACCCCTGAGGAGGTCATCGCCGAGATCGTCGAGAGCGTCGGGGTGTCTTAGGGATGATCCGGCCGACCCGGACGAGCGAGGGGGTCGCGGCCCTCGCCCTCGCTCTCACCGTCACGGCGCTTCTCCTCACGAGCCCGGCCGCGGCCCTCGCCGCCGGTTCCCTTGCCCTCTTCCTCCTCTGGCGGGGCTGGCGGTTCGAGCGCGATCTCCTGGCTGCGGCCTCTTCTCTTACCGTCGAGCGTGAGGTCGACCGGACGATTCTCCGGCAGGGTGCGGCGGCGACCGTCCGGGTGCGGGCCGAGATTGCCGCCCCGCCGGGAATGGTCGTCCGGATACGCGACCTCCCGCCGGCGGTCGCGGTCGGCGAGGGCGCTCGTTGCGACCCGGGCAGGACCGCAACCTACACCGTCCGGCTTATGGCTCCCGGCAAGACGGCGTTTTGCGGGGTCGTTATCGAGGCAAGCGACGCCTTCTTCTCCCGGGACCTCGTCTGTCGCGGATTCGACGCTCCGCACCTCCGGGTCTTTCCTGCAGGGACCGTTGCGGCCGGAGGAGGAACGGGGGCCGGGGCGGGGGACACCGAAGTCGACCGAAAAACCGCGCTTGCCGGTCAGGGCATCCGCGGGTTCCGGCCCTACCGCTCAGGCGACGACCCCGGCCTGATCGACTGGAAGGTCACGGCCAGGCATAACACCTACTACGTGCGGCAGCTTGCCGGGCTTGAGGGCGGCGCGCCTCTTATCGCCGTCGACCTTCCGACCCGGGCCGACGGGGACCCGGAGGTCTTCGCCCGGTTCTCGATGGCCGTCTACAGCGCGGTTGAAGGGACGATCGGCTCGTGCGGCGGCTGTTCTCTCCTGGTCGTCGCCGGCCCCGAGATCGTCCGGTTCCTCCCCCTGACTCAGGATATTCGGGAGGCGCTCGCGACTCTCGGCGGACTTCTCCCCGCCGAGCCCCGCGCTCCCCTCTATCGGGCACCGGGACCGGTCTTCCTCGCGGCCCGGGCCCGACTGCCTGGAATAGGGTCCAGCGAGAGGGAGGCGGTTTTCCGGGAGAGGGTCGGCGGCGTTCTCCGTGCGTTTGCGGCAGAGAGCCCGGCACCCTTCGCGGCGGCGGTGCGAGCGGCGCTCGGTCGGACGGATGCATCGGAGGTCCACCTCTACTCTCTCCTCCCGGCGGGCGACAGGAGCCACCTCGTCCAGCTCGTCTATGAGGCGAAGGGCCTCGGGATGCGTGTTGTCCTCAGGGCGCCCGCCGGTGCCGGCGCCCTTCCCGGGGTCGATGCCGTGGAGGTGCTCTGATGGCGGCCGACCGCCGGTTCCTCCTGCTCTCTGCCGGCGAAGTCCTGGTCGTCGCCGCGGGCGATCTCGTGGCGGCGCTCGTCCTTCAGGTAATCGTTCTTGCCGCGTTCCTCGGCGACCTGCGGGGTCTCCCGGTTTTCACCGTCGCCGCAGTCCTCTTCGCCGCGGTCATCGCGGCGAGCGGCACCGTTTTCCTCCCCCTCGTCGGCCTTGCAGCCGCCCTCGGTTGCGGCTACGTCGCCCTCACCCTCCGGGATTACCGGCTTGCCCGGTGGGCGGCAGGAGGAGAGGCATGAACGTAAACAGCCCCTACCAGGGTGCCTTCCTCCTCATCCTCGCGGCGGCGGGCCTCCTCGTCCTCGCGGCCGCCACCGGCCGGGGCGACATCACCACCGCGACCCTTGTCCTCGCGGGTGCCGGGTGCTTCTTCGCCGGCGTCTTTCTCCTCACGCTCCACAAAGGCGAACCCCTCGACCCCGGGCTCGCCGCCCTCCTCCCGGTGCAGGGGACCGTCACCACCGCCACCCTCTGCGCGGACCTGGGGGTCCAGGGCGACGCCTGGTTCGTTCCGGAGGCGAACGGGACCATCGTCGAGGTGATCCCGGTCGCCGACACCCTTCCTGCGACGACCGGCGACGACTATTCTTTTATCACCACGGAAGGCGGGTGCGCCGTCCGGATCGTTCCTGCATGTACTCCGCTTCTCGCAACCCTCAAGAAGAAGCATGCCCTTGAAGTCCCGGCGGAGGACGAAGCCCTTCTCGCGTGCATATCCGAGGTCTGCGACGACCTCCTCGAGGTCGCCGAAAAGACACAAGCCGCGTGGGACGGCGAAAATATCGTCGTCACCCTCCGCGGTTACCGCCTCCTCCCCGGCTGCCGGGAGGTTCGGGCGGCTTCTCCGAAGTGCTGCACCATGGTGGGCTGCCCGATCTGCAGCCTGCTTGCGGCGGTCGCCGCCCTCGGAACCGGAGCCCCCACGAGGATCGAGCACGTCGCCGTCGACGAAAAACGCGGGGTCCTCCGGGTTATCCTCAGGTCGGCCGGACCCGGACCCAGAGATGAAGGTCCCGATAACTCGCCGCGATCCGGTTCTCTCCCGTGATCGCAGGGTCCGGGACCGTCTCGTTGAAGAGCAGGAATTCAACCCGGTTGTAGTCGACCGAGGGGATCGAGAACTCCCAGGTCATCTCCCGGGTCTCGTTGTGGGGGACCGTCACCACGAACCGGTCGAGCGGCTCGACCGCGTGGACCGTCGACGTATTCGTCACGGGGTCGAAGGTCTGGTTGAGGGCGAAGATCTCGACCGTATAGGCGACCTCGCGGTACTCGTGGTTCCCGACGCCGACGATCAGCGATTGCGTCGAGCCTGCCGGGAAGTCGGTCGGATAGTCCGCGGCCTTCCCCCCCGGTCCGAGGATGTAGAACTCGGTGAAGTGCTCCCCCTCCTTCGGCACCGCGATGACGTAAGCAAGCGTCGCAAGCGCCGCGACGATCGAGATCACAAGGACGACGGAGAGCGCCCGGTCGAGCCGGGAGTCGCCGGGGTTGAAGAGTTCCAGACGGGCCGCTTCAAGCATCTCCCGCGCCGGAACGACGAAGCGGTCGGCGGGCGGGAGGAGGAGGCGCCGGTACCAGGCGATCCCGATCATTGCGAGGGTGAAGAGGGCAAGCGAGGCAAGGATAGGGTCGAGCCGGATTCCCCAGGGAGTGTAGTTCAGGGCAAGCCCGATGAGGGGGGAGACGGCGATCGAGAGCCCGAACGAGAGGGCGACCCGCTCGATCCCGTCAAGGTCCTCTTTTGCCGGGAAGAGCGCGGCGATCAGGGCGTAGCCGGGGATGAAGAGGACCATCGCCAGGCCGAAGAGGGCCTGGAGAAAACTCTCGTTCAGCATCGGAACATAAACGCAGAAGAGGGTCGCCGCCGTCGCGGCGGCAACCGCGATGAGGTCGCCGGGAATGTCTCCGGCGGCCTCCAGGATCAGGGGCTTTCGGTCCTCTGGGCCCATGAAGCGGTCTGTCAGGTTCTTCTCCTCCACCCAAGGATCACTGTTGCGAGAGCAAGGATCGGGAGGAGGGGAGTGATCGGCGCGGCGGCAGGCGTCGTCGCCACGGGAGCGGTCGTGGCTGCGGTCGTCGTCGCCGCTGTCACCGTCGTCGTTGGCATCGTCGTCGTTTCGGCAGCCGATGCGGCGACGAGGAGGGTATAGGTCCCCGCCCGGGAGACCATGGTCGTGATCCGGTCACCCTCGATCTTCGACGGGGTCAGGGTCCAGACGCCGTTCTCGTACCTGGCGAGGGTCCCCCGCGCGTCGGCCGACGGGAGACGGAAGGAGAGGACCACGGCGGGGTCGAACTCCTGGCCCTCGGGGGTCACGGCATAGGCCTTCCCGGAGAGCGACCATCCGGCGGGGGCGGTGCCCTGCGCGGCGAGGGCGAGGAGACCGGCACCCGATAGGTCGGCCCCGGCGAGGGAGGCCTTTCCGTCGGCCGATGTCTCCGTCACGGACCCGGGTTCGGTCGCTACAGGATCGGTGGATGGGGAGCCCGAGGGCGACCCGCTGCTGCCGGTACTGCCGCTCGATGGGGTGTCGTCGGCACCCGGCGAGGAGGGAGACCCGATGGTGATCACCCGGGAGAGGGCCTCCGCCCCGTCGATATAGACGGTCACCGTCGCGGTACCGTCCGTGATGCCGTCGACGGAAAAGGAGATCGTGCCGTCGGCCGGCCCCTTCTTCGTGCCCATCATCGTCAGTTCGGTGACGATGCTCCCGGCTGCGGCCTTTCCGTCCAGGGTGATGGCCTCGTAGGTCCCTCTGGAGATGTTGTAGGACTGGGTGGTCCGGAATTCACCGTTCGCATCGGCGTTGCTGCTCAGGCTTGCAGAGGCCCCGTCCGGCATCTGCACCGAGAGCCCGGTCCAGGCCGTGCCGCGGGTATACGCGCTCACTTCCCCCGAGCCGAGGGAGAAGGGCAGGACGAGGTTTCGTGCCGTAAAACTGAACCGGTCATCGGAATTCGCGTCGAACTCCCCGCGTATTCCGAGCGAAAACGCGGCACCGTCGGGAATCCCCTGCACGTTCACGGTGACGGTGTCTCCGGGGTCGATAGCAGCAGGGGAGATGGTGACCGTCGCCGCCGTCGCGGTCGGGATCAGCAGAACGAGGAGGAAGAGGCATGTGATGAGTTTAAACATGAGAGATCTCCTTATCGATTCAACGTATGTATAGATGACCGTTCAAAATAAAAAGGATTATGATATAGCAGGATATACACCCACCCATGATTCAAAGAAGGCGAATATTAATCTTTGGTATCATCGTCGCCCTTCTTCTCCTCCCTATGGCGGTGGCTGCCTCGGGGGGTTCTTACATCACCGTGACGACGAACGATACCAGAGAGTACAAGAATCTCTCCATTACAACCGTCGATGCCCTCGACCCCCTGGATGTCAGCAAGACCCGGGTGACCCTCGAGAGCACCGAAACTGGCGACCTTGAGACGTTCGAGTACCCGTTGCTGGGAGAGATCGTCCGGACGTTCGACCCGGCGAGCGGTCCCTACCACGGCGTGTATGTGACCGTGGCGGAGACCACGACCATCGACGGGCCCACCCTCCCGTGCTATTATTACGTCTACACCAAAGAGACGCTCCCGAGTTTCACCGTGGAGGTCCCGGGCCAGCGCGGCAACGTCCTCCTGCTCAAGGTCCCGGAGAACCTAACTGAAGGTGCCAACTTCACCGATCTCTTCAGGGCCGCGTCGAAAGAGGGCTACCTCTTCACGAACGATGCCATCATCTACCTCAACCAGACGGGCATCACGGCCTACGGCGCCATTGACTCGAAGGACTACGATGCGAACAACCTGACCTACACACTGATCCATAACGAGGTCGACCTCACACGCTTCGTTGCGAACAAGGACCTGGCGCGGAACATGATGGACGCCAGGCCCTTCACGAGGCCCACGGCGGGCGAGTATCTCCTCACGGCGGTGAAGTACGACGGCATCAACACGATGCACGTCCTCGCCGCCATGCCGGTCCTCATCCTCGACGGCAACACCCCCGCCGCCTGGTCGGGAGGCGACCCCTACTATCAGGACCAGAACCAGAATGTAACCGTCTCCTTCAGCGGGTCCGTCGATCGGACCGTTTACGCCCTGGTCAAAGAGGACGGCACGAGATACGGCCTCTCGATGACGGTCGACACCTCGGAACTTGCAAGGCAGCCGATCCCGACCTCGGCGGCCGATCTGATCTCCATCCTAAAGACGATCGCCGGCGAGGCGAGCCCGGTCTCCTACACCCTGACAGTGGGTGACACCCCGGTTAACGTCAGTCGCGGCTCCGGGTTCGTCATCGCCGAAGGTTACGGCTGCTCCGGGTATGCAAACGCGTCCTCGGTGACGGTTGCGGCAGAGACCCTCAAGACACTCAACCCCGGCACCTATTCCCTCTACGCCATGGGCATGGACGGCGACAGGGTCGTTGCCGTTAACCAGACGGATGTCTGCATCTTTGCAGTCGCACCGACCCCGACGCCCACCCACCGCTACGGCAGCAGCGGTGGCAGCGGCGGCAGTTCCGTCATCCCTCCGATCGTCTCCGAGGGGAAGGGTAGCCTGAACACCGACAGCAACGGTATCGTCCTTCGGTCCAGCGTGATCAACGCCGCAGACCAGGTAGCCTCCCTGTCCGTTCCGACCGGCGTGAAAGCGCTCGATGCAAACGGCAACCCGCTCACCGAGATCACCCTGGACACCCTCTCGGGCGACGCAATCCCGGAGGTCCCGACCGGATCACTCTTCCAGTTCGCCGGCTACGCCTACCGGGTCCAGCCCGACGGCGCCACCTTCGACCCGTCGATCACCCTGACCCTGCAGATCCCCGAGGAGGTCTGGAACACCCTCGACCTCACCGACAGGCACCTTACGGTGAAGTGGTACAACACGGAGACCGGCGTCTGGGAGGACATCACGACGACCATCAATCCGGACACGAGGACCGTGCAGGCCACGATAACGCACTTCAGCACCTACGCGCTCTTCACCGAACCGGTGCAGACGGCAACACCGACCGAAACGGCGACCACGGCTCAGCCGCCGACGACATCGCCCGCTGAAGAGCTCCCCGCTGA
>NZ_DANC01000017.1:28420-28878 GCF_002499755.1 Methanoculleus sp. UBA291
CGCTGAAGAGCTCCCCGCTGAAGGGCTGCCCGTGGCGATGATCCTCATCGGCATCGTTGCCGTCGTCCTCATCGCAGGCGTCGGATACTTCTTCATCAGGAAGAAGTAACACCCTACTCTTTTTCTACGGGCCGTCATATCGTCCTTCACTAAAAAAAATAGGTTCGATTTTTTTCGTAGTCAACCATCGTTTTATCTCTCATTCCGGCCCATATTTCCGCGTAGAGCGTTGAATGTGAGTGAACAGCGCCTGCGGCAGGCGTGCCGATCCCAAAGGATCATGCCGCGCGAAGGCCGGCACGCGTGCGTTCGCCGATTTCCGGTGGAAATTCCGGTCCTTCATGAGGGACAGCGGATTCATATCGGTCGAAATCGTGCCGAACCCCTTGACATGTAGAGGTTTGTCACAGAAAACGTTAATAAGTGGATGTCAAAGTCTGCAGTATAGCGCCGCACCA
>NZ_DANC01000007.1:0-82930 GCF_002499755.1 Methanoculleus sp. UBA291
ATGTTAGGTGCAATGGTCCACTAGGCGACGTGAAAGGGTATAGCGATCTTGTGGAAAAGCATGGCGGTATCGGCCTCCTCGTTGTGGATGTTGCTGTCAGTACGGATAAAAACGGCGACTTCAGAAGATGGCACGAAGAACTGAAGGGTGGATCAAGCGAGTATTCTATGGAACGTGAACGCGATGGGCGACCCCCGCGCGAGCGGAAAACGGAATATCTGATACTGGGAGTCTATGCTTATTTCTTCACCCTCGACGATCTGAACAAAGGCGTCATGGAAGGCTGGACTGACGACGATTTTCAGCGCACAATGAGAAATGCCAACGGAGAACGCCGGAAATCAAAATACCGCCTCAAGAGCCGCGAAATCCCAGATGAACACCTGCTGCTCGTTAAAAATTTCAATGTGGATCCGGAGGAGTTCGAGGAGCAATTCCCCGGGAATACATAATCTATTTTCTTCGGGCTCTTCTCTTGATTTCAGCGCCTTTTTTTCGTGATGTCTGCCATGACCTTGATACGTTGTGGCTTCTGAAATCGAGCGGGATGTTTGCCGTATCAAATGACGGCAGGTCACCACGTTTACCTTCCTTGTCGATGGATAGCACATTGACCAGGGCTCTACCGGGGGGACGGATTATCATAAGTCGCCGGGGCGCTCTGTATGTAACTCTTCGGGAATTCCGAATCGTTCGCTACCTTCGAGACTTTTATATTCCGCCGAGGGCTATAGTGGAGCATGGATGCGACAATCCGACTTCAACCCGCGACCAAATCTCGTCTGGATGCCGTGAAACTCAATCCGCAAGAGTCTGATGACGAGACGCTGAACCGGGTGCTGGACTTGGCAGATATGGCCTATGATCCTGAACCGCTGAGCGAAGAGACAGAGAAAAGGATCGAAGAGGGGTTCGCAGAAATACGAGCCGGACATGTTCACTCTCTCAAAGAGGTATGCCGGGATTTGGGTTTGGAATGATCTGGGACGTTGCCTTCACCACGAAGGCAAAACATGATTTAAGGCGTCTACCGAAGGCCGAGGCGCAACGGATCACGGATGAAGTGACGTCCCTTGCAAACGAGCCTTACCCCTTACACCACGTCAAGAAACTAAAGGACCACCAAAGCAACCCCGTGTACTCTCTTCGAGTGGGTGATTATCGAGTGATTCTCACAATCGAAGACAATCTGATGATTATTACCGTGATCGAGGTCGGAAACCGAAGAACAGTCTATCGGAAATATTGATGCGTCGCGAAAACTGCGAAACTGATGCGCGGGACCGGTTCTCTAATCATCATTTTTGAACGTCCCGCACAGGGGGCACCACCAGCCGACCGCTATCCACGTTCGCCGACCGTCGATCTGTCTCCGGACATGTGCGCGGTACATAGGGGAGGCACACCGGGGCAATGCAGATCTCCCCGTTGCATGGTATACCACATTCTGGATGTGGCAATATAAAAATCATTTGCACAATGCCCTCGAAACCGGATTACTTAGAACATACGGGCTTTTAACCCAAAACGGGATAGGCCAGGGCCGAGATTTGAACCCGGGTCGAGGGATCCACAGTCCCTTAGGATAACCGACTACCCTACCCTGGCAAGGTACTCATTATACTTGGTAGTCGGATTTGATTAAGGTATCTCTTCAGCACGCCTGCCCGGCACACTTTCCTCGCAATCACGAGTGTACAACCGGCCGATGCGTTGCCGGGTTCGAACGACGTTTCGTGAGAACCGGAACTTGAGCCCCGGTAAGTGCGGCGATTGGCGACGGTTCGCCGGGGGCGACTGGCAGGTGAATTATTAATAGACTCCATGTTCTATAACATACCAGTGTTCCGGGCGCCAAACAATGCCCCGGGGGTAGAAGAATCGCCCCTAATCTGGTGCGATTCACAAAAGGCGGTCAATACTCCAGATCTTTTGGGATAATTCATCAAGACCCCATATACCGGAAGGTGATAATCATGGCAAAGCAATCAACGATCAGAACCCCCATCGTCTGCGTGATGGGCCATGTGGACCACGGCAAGACGTCGCTTCTGGACAGGATCCGGGGCTCGTCCGTGGTATCGACTGAAGAGGGTGCGATCACGCAGCACATCGGCGCCACGCTCGTTCCCATCGACGCGATCACCCGCATGGGCGGAGCCCTGAGTAAGGTCAGCGTCAACGTCCCGGGCCTCCTCTTCATCGACACCCCCGGACACCACGCCTTCACCACCCTCCGTGCGCGCGGGGGAGCGCTTGCCGATATGGCGATCGTCGTGGTGGACATCAACGAAGGCTTCCGTCCCCAGACGATCGAGGCGCTCCAGATCCTGCGCAACTACAAAACGCCGTTCGTCATTGCGGCAAACAAAATCGACCGCATTCACGGCTGGCGCGTCCAGGAAAGCCAGCCGTTCGGCAAGACATTTGCGCAGCAGAACGAGCGCGTTCAGGGCATGCTTGAGACAAAGGTCTACGAACTCGTCGGTAAACTCTCCGACCTCGGGTTCAACTCCGAGCGGTTCGACCGGGTCTCGGACTTTGCGCGGAACATATGCATCGTGCCGACGAGCGCCCTTACCGGTGAGGGCCTCCCCGACATCCTGATGGTGCTGATCGGGCTTGCCCAGCGCTACATGACCGAGAATCTCAAGGTCAGCACCGATGGTCCCGGTGCCGGCACCGTGCTTGAGGTGAAGGAGGAGCGGGGGCTCGGGATGACGCTCGACGTGATCCTCTACGACGGCATCCTCAAGGTCGGGGACGAGATCGTCGTCGCGGGGAACGACCAGATCATCGAGACGAAAGTACGTTCCCTCTTGAAACCCCGCCCGATGAAGGAGATCCTGATCGAGGAGCGGTTCGAGCGGGTCAAGTCCGTCACCGCCGCTGCGGGTATCAAGGTTGCCGCCCCGAAACTCGACGCGGTCATCGCGGGTTCCCCCCTTCAGGTCATCCGGGGCGGCAACCGGGACGAGGTGATCGAGCGGGTCCGCCATGAAGTCCAGGATATCCAGGTGAATCTTTCCGACATCGGGGTCATCATCCGGGCGGATACCATCGGCGCTCTCGAAGCGCTCTCGAAAGAACTCGAAGGCCACCAGATCCAGGTGATGCGGGCTACCGTCGGGCCGGTCACCCGCCACGACGTCATTGAGGCCGGGACGATCAAGGACCCACTCTACAGCGCGATCGTCGCCTTCAACACCCCGGTCCTGCCGGACGCGGTCGACACGCTGGCGGATGTCGCGATGTCCCATGTCAGCATATTCGAGGGCGGGGTCATCTACCAGCTCCTCGACGACTACATCGAGTGGCGCGAAGAGAAGAAGCAGGAACTCGAACGGCAGCAGTTTGAGAAACTGGTCATGCCCGCAAAGATCCGGATCCTCCCGAACTGCATCTTCCGGCAGAGCAACCCGGCGGTCGTCGGCGTTCGCGTCCTCGGCGGGAAACTCCAGAGCGGTGTCGACCTTACTCTCCCGAACGGCAGAAAGGTGGGCCGGCTCAAGCAGATCCAGGCAAAGAACGAGACGGTCCAGGAAGCGGAAGCGGGGAAGGAAGTGGCGATCTCCATTGAGGGGCCGACCGTCGGCCGCCAGATCAACGTCGACGACGACCTCTACGTGGACGTCCCGGAGCGGCACGTGAAAGTGATCGAGCGAGAGATGCTCGACCACCTGAGCCCGAGCCTGCGCGAGATCCTCGAGGAGTTCGCCGCCCTTCGGCGCCGGGAAGATCCTTTCTGGGGGAAATGAACCGCTTCAACGTGGAGGGTCTCTACCGCCCAACATTTCTCCTCTACCCCGCAAAGGTAGACTTTTAATACCATATTCCCAAATTGTATAGGTACTTTCGAAGGAGTCGTCAACATGGTAGATTTCAAAATCATCCTCTCAGACCCGGAGACCGGGAGTTCCTATAAGGTTGATGCAACCGGCCCCGCTGCGGGGTCACTCATCGGCAAGCGCATCGGCGACGAGATCGACGGAGGCATCTTCGGCCTTGCGGGCTACACGATCCGGATCACCGGCGGCACGGACAGGACCGGTATTCCCGCACGCCGCGACCTTCCCGGACCTGCACGACGAAAGCTTCTCCTCTCCGAGGGCGTCGGGTTCCACCCGGTCATGGACGGGGAGCGCCGCAGGAAGTCGGTGCGGGGCAGTGAGATCAGCGCCGATTTCGTCCAGATCAACGCCGCTGTTTCACAGAGCGGTTCAAAACCCTTAGCCGAATATTTCAGCCAGCCCGAAGCGGCGGCCGAATAAACCAGAACCATCTAGTCCCGGGGGAGTCTTCTCCCCATATCCACGGGTGGCCGCACCCTCTGCAGCTGCAGGCAAAAATCCCCCGACCATGCTCTCGATCCGTTGCACCGCGTGACGATTGTGCGAACGGTATCGGGAGAGGTCGGTCTCTCCCGACCAGATATGATGCGCCGCGGGATATCGTTCCCCGGGAAGGAATATATTCCCTCCGATGGCCCCTCCCGCTGCCTACCTCTTCTTTTCGACCGCTCGCTCCAGAGCAGCGAGTTTGTCCTCGAACGCCACCCCGTACTTCTTTGCGAGGATGACCACCGCCGCTTCCACCCGGAGGTTGCCGTCGAAACAGTCGGTCACGATCCGGTTGAGTTCGGCGACGACCTCCTGCGGCGTCTTTCCGGTCGCGGCGGCGATCCGCCCAATCAACTCTTCGTAAGGGCTGCTCTCGGCGGCGAGAACATCGGAGGTGGGCTTGAACCCAAGCGGTATCGAGACCTCTGTGAGGTCAAAGAGCGGCCGGATTGCTCCTCCGTCCACCTCGACGAGCCCCTCTGACCGCGCCCGCTCCAGGAGGTGGTTCGCCTGCTCCTTGTTCATCCATTTCCGATCGATGGCGATGTAGAAGACGAACTCGCTCTTCTGCAGCCGTTCCTTGTGCATATGCTTGAACGGCGCGGCAACCGCAATTTTGACGCTCACTCGCAGGCACCCTTGAGCAGTCTTCGCAGGTCCATCGCGTCCAGGTCCCCGAGACGGTTTTCCTTCGCCACGTAACACTCCGTCACCGGACCTTTATCGACAATCCGGAGAAAGAAGACGCTCTCCGAGACCGGCAGCCTTTTTTCGGGGGTGAGCAGCGTCCTCTGAAGATCGACCCGGAAGTCAGCCATCTCGCTGACTTTCTCGGAGAGCGGCTGCAGGGCATCGAGATTCAGGAATTGCGTTCGTCCGTCCGTGATCTGGATGAGAACTCGTTCCTTGACGAGGCCGTCGGCTCCCCGCACGGTCGTATGGGTGTCGTGCATCCGTGCTATACAGGCAAGAACGTCCCGGAACGGCCGGGCGAGTTCAAAATCGAGGTCGATGGATTGTGGAAAACGATGGTATATCCTGCGCATCACTAGAATTGAGGTCTGCGGAACGTAAAAAGGATATGATCCTCCGGGAAGACGCAAAGGTTTTTGGCACCGTCTCTCCTTCCCTGCATCCGGTCACGAGAGAAGTGTATGACGGATCAGGTTACGCTCTTGCAGATGAACGACTCGCACGGGTATCTGGAGCCGCACCAGGAACTCTTCTATGACGCCGGCCGGCCCGAATACCGGGTGGCGGGCGGGTATGCCCGGGCGGCCGCGCTCATCGAGGAGATCCGCGATGCGCGGCCAGGTCGGATGCTCGCGTTCGACTGCGGCGACACCATCCACGGGACCTATCCCGCCGTCCGGTCTAAAGGCGAAGCGCTTGTCCCGGTGCTGAACGCACTCGGATTCGATGCCATGACCGCCCACTGGGAGTTTGCCTACGGCCCGGAGCAGTTCGGAAAGGTGGCCCGCAGGCTCGACTACCCGGTCCTCGCCGTCAACTGCTACGACAATGCGACCGGCGACCTCATCTTCCCCCCTTACAGGATCTGTGAGACAGATGGGCTGCAGGTGGGTGTCATCGGGATCGCGGCCGCAATCGTCGATAAGGTGATGCCGATGCCCTTCTCGGAAGGGGTCCGTTTTACCCTGGGAAATGCCGAACTCCCGGGCCACATCGCCCGTCTCCGCGACGAAGAGGGAGTTGATCTCGTTGTGGCGGTATCGCATCTCGGTTTCCCCCAGGAGGTGCAACTCGCCCGGGAGGTGGATGGTATCGACGTCCTTCTCTCGGGGCACACCCACAACCGCCTTTTTGAACCGGTGGTCGTGAACGATACCATCATCATTCAGTCCGGCTGCCACGGCTCCTTCATCGGGCGTCTCGATCTTACGGTGGAGAACCGGCGGGTGAAGCATTTCGACCACAACCTCATCGTCGTCGGCGAGGAGACCCCGCCTCACCCCGAAGTCGAGGAGATGGTCGGACGGGTCATGGACCCGCACCGCGACTACCTCTCCCGGGTCGTCGGGGAGACCCGGACGGGCCTTTCCCGGAACACGGTCCTTGAAGCCACGATGGACAATCTTCTCCTGCGGGCGCTGCTGTCCGCCACCGGTGCCGAGATGGCGTTCTCCAACGGCTGGCGCTACGGCGCTCCGGTACCGCCCGGCCCGGTCACGGTAAACGACCTCTGGAACATCATCCCGGTCAACCCGCCGGTCTCGACGGTCGAGATCACGGGCCGGGAACTCCGGGCAATGATGGAGGAGAGCCTGGAGCGGACCTTCGCGCGCGACCCCTACGAGCAGATGGGCGGCTACGTGAAGCGTTGCGCGGGAGTCAACCTCTACTGCAAGATCGAGAACCCGCCCGGACTTCGGATTCAGGAATTCTTTGCGGCCGGAAAGCGGCTCGACCCGGACGCTGTTTACCGGGCCGCGTTCTTCGCCGGTCAGGGCGTACCGGGGAAGTACGGGAAGAACCAGGAGGACCTCGACATCCGGGCGGTCGACGCGCTCGAACGCTGCCTGGCAGGGGGTCCCGTCAACGCCGATCTCTCCGGGAGCGTGACGGCGATATGACGTTCGCCTCCGTGAAAAATCTCATCATCGGCTGCAAGGCCGGCGTTAATCGTAGAAAAAAGATGAATCTCAGGCGATCAGGACGGCATTGACGACGCCGTCCTGACTCGGCCTGCTGACGATCCGCGCGCGCCCCATCTCGGTCCGGATGATGGCGCCCCGGGTCAGGAGGTTCCGCCGGACATAGTTCGGGTTGGCGCTGTTTGCCTCAACCGTCTCGATCTTCGCCTTCCGGGTCTCGCCGGTTGCAGGATTTGCAACCGTCGCGTAATCTACCCGGAGTGCCCGGACTTTCTGATTGCCGCCGTAGGTGCGGACAACCTTCTTGCGGTCTTCACCGATATGCGTCTCTGCCGGAGCTCTTCCGATCTCCGATCTCTTCTTGCCCTGGGAGGTGTGGTAGCGTCCACCCGATGGCTTCCGTACTGATCTTCCTTGCCACTGCATTTAACCACCGAACTACTCTCTCTGAGGACGCAATACCCGTTGCGGGATAGCAATCCCTCGTTAAAGTGCTATAACTGTTCGAGATGAAGATATTTAATCGTGCTGATCACGCGAGGATCGCGTCCAGCAACCTGTCTATCCCTTCTCCCGTCTTCATATTCGTCCGGAATACCTGCATCTCCGGGTTATAGCGGTGCATGTCCTGCTCCATCCGGTCGAGGTTGGCACCGACGAACGGGGCGAGGTCGATCTTGTTGATGACGCCGATGGTGCTGCTACGGAACATCATCGGGTGCTTGTTCACCACATCGTCTCCTTCGGTGGAACTGACGACGACGATCCGCTTCTCGGCGCCCAGCCGGAAGTCGGTCGGGCAGACCATGTTGCCGACGTTCTCGATGAAGAGGATATCGATCTCATCGAGCGGCAGGTGCTCGATGGCGTGCTCCACCAGGTGGGCGTCGAGGTGACACTCCTTTCCGGTGTTCGCGTTGTAGGCCGGGACCCCGAGGGCGACGATCCGCTTGAAATCGTCGTCGCCGTAGACATCTCCGGCGATGGCGCCGACGCGGAGCCCCCGCTCCCGGAATAGCGGCACGAGCCGCTCGATCGTGGCGGTCTTTCCGGACCCGATGGCGCCGAGGAGGTCGAACGCCCGGATGCCGTGACCCTTCAGGAGATTTGCGTTGGCGTCAGCGATGCGGTTGTTGACGTCGTAGATGTCCTTTTCCACATGGACGTCGATATGGTGCATAGTAATTACTGTGATCATGATCTGTTTATAGGTTAACACCCAAACTCTACAACAATGAGTGCAGAACGCATCCTGTACCCCTGTTACTTCGACGTCACGCTAACGCGGCGGGAAGGACGTCGCATCGCAAAGAATCTCGGCGTGAAATCCCCGGAGCTCTCTGCCGTCGAGACTATTCTACAGGGGATGAAGGTCCCGCACCGGGTGGAGGAGCGCCACCACCCGGCCCGGTGGGCGCAACACGAAGGCCGGATCGTCGCGGAGTGGGAAGGAAGCAAGGGAGACCTGATCCGGAAGGTCGCAAGCGGTCTTGCCCGCCGGAAGTGACCGGCATGTACGACCTGCACATGCACACCATCCTCTCCGACGGCGAACTCCTCCCGATGGAACTCGTCCGGCGGGCCGCCGTGCTCGGCTACGACACCATCGCCATCACCGACCACGCGGATGCCTCAAACCTCGCGCACCTGGTGGAGACTGTCGCTGCGATCCGGGATTCGGCGCGATATTACGGCGTGGACCTGCTTGCCGGGGTGGAGCTCACCTATGTCCCCCCACCCCTGATCCCGGCGCTTGCGCGCGACGCGAAACGGCTTGGCGCCGATATCGTTGTGGTCCACGGCGAGACGGTGGTGGAGCCGGTTGCTCCCGGGACGAATCACGCCGCCTGCACGTGCGAGTACGTGGACGTGCTCGGCCATCCCGGGCTTATAACGGTTGAGGATGCCCGCGCGGCTGCAGCGCATGGTATAGCGCTTGAGATCACCTCCCGTGCGGGGCACAACCGGACCAACGGCCATGTGGTGCGGGTGGCACGGGAAGCCGGTTGTCCTCTTACGGTCGATTCGGATACGCATGCGCCCTCGGATCTGCTGTCAAAGGAAGCGCGACAGGCGGTTGCACTCGGAGCCGGGTTAACGGAGGCAGAATCGCGGGAAATTCTTTTTCGGGATAGAAAACAACTGCTTCAGAAGTGAGATGAGGTATTTATAATTTAGCAAAAAATTTTTATACTCTTGGGGTTAATATAAATATGTTACTAAATACTTCCAGCTATAATACCCTCTAGAGGTTGCAGTTTGCGGTTAATCGGACGTTCTGTAAGTGTTTGCGGTAATCGCTTGTTAATCTTGCGATGTGATGCTGCACAGTTGCCTCGCCTCTATGGTGAGGCTCTGGATCGCCGGTTAAAACCGTTAGGGAAGGTAGTTGACATCTTTGGGAATATATCATCTCCCTATGCCGTGGTCCTCTGCTATAATAGCTGTCCCGTGCAGGTTGGCGAGAAGATCTTTGCAAAATAGGTGTATCATCAATGGCAGAAGTTGAAAAATTGAAACAGCTGCAGTTGCAGCGCGAAGCCCTGAAGAAGAGAGGGGAGCAGAAAGTCAAAGAGACGGAGAAAAAGCGTACCGAGGAGAGTGTCCAGACAGTCTGTCCCGAGTGCGGCAGCCGCCAGCTCGTCCACGACTATGAGCGTGCCGAGCTCGTATGCCAGAACTGCGGTCTCGTCCTTGACGAGGAGTTTATCGACCGCGGTCCCGAGTGGCGTGCGTTCGACCACGACCAGCGCATGAAGCGCTCCCGTGTCGGCGCACCGATGACGTTCACGATCCACGACAAAGGTCTCTCGACGATGATCGACTGGAGGAACCGCGATTCCTACGGTCGGGCGATATCGAGCAAGAACCGCGCCCAGCTCTACCGGCTCCGGAAGTGGCAGCGGCGTATCCGGGTCTCGAATGCAACCGAGCGGAACCTGGCGTTCGCGCTCTCGGAACTGGACCGGATGGCGTCGGCGCTCGGCCTGCCCCGGAACGTGCGCGAGACCGCGGCGGTGGTCTACCGTGACGCTGTGGATAAAAACCTGATCCGCGGGAGGAGCATTGAGGGTGTCGCGGCAGCGGCGCTGTATGCGGCATGTCGGCAGTGCAGCGTCCCCCGGACGCTTGACGAGATTGCGGAGGTATCCCGTGTATCGAGGAAAGAGATCGGGCGCACCTATCGGTTCATCTCGCGCGAGCTCGGCTTGAAACTCCTGCCGACGTCGCCGATCGATTATGTACCGCGCTTCTGCTCGGGCCTGAACCTGAAGGGTGAGGTCCAGAGCCGTGCGGTCGAGATCCTCCGGCAGGCCGGCGAACGCGAGCTTACGAGCGGCAGGGGTCCTACAGGCGTCGCTGCGGCCGCTATTTACATCTCGTCCATCCTCGGCGGAGAGCGGCGCACCCAGCGGGAAGTCGCCGAAGTTGCGGGCGTGACCGAGGTCACGATCAGGAACAGATATAAGGAACTGGCAGAAAAACTAGATATCGAGATCATACTCTGATCTCATATCCTCTCAAACCCTTGGGCTCGTAGATCAGGGGTAGATCGCTACGTTCGCAACGTAGAGGCCGCGGGTTCAATCCCCGCCGGGTCCATTCCTCTTTCTTCTTGATAACACATTGTAAGAAAATATCATCGGATTTATGGCGTGTTAACCTTCATGGGCGACCGCAGGTCGCCGGGGGTCTGCGAAAGGGGCGCAGCCCCTTCGGTCGGGACAGAGAGGCCGCGGGTTCAAATCCCGCCGGGTCCACTCTGTCTTCTATTTTTTTGAAACATCGGGCTCTCGATGATTATCTCTTCGAGAATTGCCTTTGCCCCAGCCTTTTATCGCCGTTTCGAGCGGTATCCACACAGCCTTCCGCACCGGTTCCAGAGCCGGATGTCACCCGATCTCTGTCGTCACTTCCGTGCGACCGCGGGATCGGCAACGGCTCCCGTCGGAGGACGCAGTCCGAGCACCCGCCGCAGGTCTGCGGTACCGAAGTTCTTTGCTGCGAGAGCCCGCTTCTCGATGACATGCCAGGAGAGGAACGCGAGAGCGAGCGCTGCCGGGAACGAGAGCCCGCAGAGCGCCGGAAGGAGGAGAGTGTTCCCCGTTACCTGAATCAGCATCTGCTGGACCGGGTAATGGTAGATGTAGATGCCGTAGGAGAAGTCTCCCGATCTGCCGAAGTTGTTCAGGAGCGGGATCGGGAGGTGCGCGGCGTAGATGACGAGGTAGGGGATGGCGAGCATCCCGGCAATGGACGGGAACGGGTAGGGTGTCAGGGCCGAGAGCCCGAGCACCAGCAGCAGCCCCCCGGCGACGACCGGCCGGTAAACGATACGTTCCCGGTGGAGGTAGAGGAAGGCCCCGATGAGGAAGTAGAGGGCGAACCGGATCTTTGCCATCCGGGGATCGTCGAACCAGGCAGCCCACAGGAGGACGTTTACGGCGGCGAGGGCAGCGAGGGCGCCCCACCGGCGAAGGAGCCCGGCGATCCCGAGGGCGGCGACGACCCCATACAGCAGGACCTCGACGGGAATCGTCCAGAGCGAACCGTTGACGTAGGTCCACGGGTTCTCCTGAAAGAGGCCTATCGCCGACCCGTCCTCAAAGAACGGGATGGTAGAGAGCCCTGCCGGGGAGAAGAGGGCGGCAAAGTACTCCGCCGGAGATAGGGTCGTCATCAGCGGGCCGATGACGAAGAGGGTGATGAGGATCGCGAGGACAAGGGCCGGAACGACCCGGAGGAACCGCTTCCAGGCGAACCGAAGCGGCGATGCGGTCGACTCCCAGCTTGCCGCGATCAGGTAGCCGCTGATGACGAGGAGGGTGGCAAGCCCTGTCAGTCCCATAAGCAGGACCGGGTCGGTGAGCCCGATGCCCGTATAGCCGAGCCTGAGCGCGTAGGCGTGCGTGACGACGATCATCGTCGCCGCGGCGAACCGCAGAAAGTCGAAGTTGTTCGAGAACCGAGCCGCACCGCCGGGAGTGCTTCTACCCGCCGGTGCCGCTCCCGGGTGCTGTAGATCCATGATTAATCCAGGTAATTTCTCAATTATTCTTCGACAAATATTAAATAGTTAGTCAAATACTCTCCAGCATGAACCTCTCGGTCGTCGCCACGTTCGCCGTCGTCGCCCTGCTCGAGATCGCCGTCCCGCTCGCGCTCGGCTACTGGATCGTCAAAAGGTTCGGTGTCTCATGGCGGATTTTCGCCCTCGGCGCACTCTTCTTCATCGCCGTGCAGGTCGTCCACGTCCCGCTCGTCTTTGTAACACAGACCCCGCTCTACCTCGCCTTCCTGCCGTTCGGACCACCAACCGCCGTCGCCGGTCTCGCCGTCTACCTCGGCCTCCTCGCCGGGCTCTTTGAGGAGATCGGCCGCTACCTCGTTTACCGCTACTACTTCCGACGTCGGGAGATCCCCCTCACCCGCGAGAACGGCCTCCTGTTCGGGACCGGGTGGGGCGGCGTCGAGAGCATGTCCGTCGCGCTCATCGTGATCGCGGGCATGCTCTCCTACATCGTCCTCACGAGCGACGGAGCGACGATCCCCCTGCCAGACGACCCCGCCGTCCAGGCCCAGATCGATGCCGTCCGGGCCCTCACCCCGCTCGATATCCTGCCCGGGCTTGCCGAGCGGATGATGACGATCACCCTGCATATCGCGTGGTCGCTCCTGGTGCTTGCCGCCGTTGTCTACGGCAGACCCCTGCTCCTTGCTCTCGCCGTTCTCTGGCACGCCGCCGTGGACGCCGTCGCCGTCTACCTCGCCCAGACGCAGGGGATTCTCGTGACCGAGGCGGCGGTCTTCGTCTTTGCGGTGCTTGGTCTCGTGTATATCCTGTGGGAGTGGCGGCGGATGGGGAAACGGGTCCCTGCCTAACCGCTCCACTCGTGCAGGTAGCCCCGGCGCTCAAGCGGTTTTCCGTCCGCGAGGACCACCCGCTCCGGTATGACCTTTCCGATGATGTGCGCCTCGACCCCAGGGATCGGGAAGATGGCGGGAGGGGCGGAGAAGAGGAGTTCGAAGTCCCCCCCGCCGTAAAGCGCGAGTTCTCTCGCCTCGTCCTCCGGGACCCCGGCCGGGAGCGGGAGGCGGGCGGTCTCGACGGCAAACCCGCGGTCGTTAACCGCCAGAAGGTCGTGGAGCGAGAGCGCAAGACCGTCGGAGATGTCCATCATCGCCGAGACCCCGGCCCGCCCGAGGACCTCGCCCTCCGCGACCCGGGGCTGCGGTTCGAGGAGTTCCTTTCTGTGCCGGTCGTAGCCGGCGAGAGCGGCCTGGGCTTCTCCGAGCGGTCCCGTGACCGCAATGACATCGTTTGGCCGCACTCCCCGCCTTCGCACGAGGTGCTCCGGGGCGACGGTCCCGAGCCCCGTGCTCACGATTGTCAGTTCCCGGTGGGCGTCGAGGTCCCCTCCCACGATCTCGGCGCCGAACGCCGCGCAGCAGTCCCGGGCGCCTTCCATGATGTCAAAAAGACGTTCCGGCCGGTCGAGGCCGACCGCGAGGAGCACCTCGCCCGGTGTCGCTCCCATGCTCGCGATATCCGAGAGCGTGACCGCCACCGCCATCCAGCCGACCTGCCAGTCGGTCATCCCGGCAGGAAAGTCGGTCGTCTCGTGAAGCATATCGGTGCTCGCGACCGCGAGAAGGTCGCCGCAGGGGATGACGGCGCAATCGTCCGCAAGGCGCTCAGGATCGATGATCGTCCCGATCAGCCGGTGCAGGGCCCGTTCATCCACCGCGGCGCACCTCCTTCTCCCGTTCGCTCCGGTACTCTTTGAAGAGGTACTCGACCCGCTCGGCTTCCTGTTCGCGCAGGAACACCTTCTGCTCCTTCTCCCACGCTCCGAGCGCCTCCTCTACGGCCCCGGTCTTTGCCGCTCCGGTCCTGCCCCGGATGTCCGGCCGGACGGCGTCGGCCGGAAGGAGGGGGAGGTCGGCCTCCCGGGCGATCCGGACAAGGTGCGGGTCGGGGGGCTCCCCGCCGACGACCAGTGCCCGCACGCCCGCCCCGGCAAGGTCTTTCACCACACCCCGCCCCCAGCCGTGAGCCCGCGAGACATAGAGGATATCCCCGGTGGAGACCCCGATCCCCTCCTGGAGGTCCCGCACCCCGTCCCGGGTGAGAGAGTCGAGCACCTTGAGCGGGGTGTAGTCCTCCGAGACCTCGATCTTCGCGACGGCCCGCATCCGTTCCAGGCGTTTCTTCAGTCGCCTGGACCGCCGCCGCTCGCTCCGGAGTTGCTCGCGCAGGCTCTCGATGGTTGCGTCCTTCGTCGCCAGTTCCGCGTCCCGCCGGACCTTCCGCTCGGTCGCGGAGCGTGCCCGCTGCAGGTCCTCTCGTAGCCGTTCCCCCTCCCGGTCGCGCTCCCGGAGGTCTTCCTGCAGTTCCTGAACGTAACTCCGGAGTCTTTTGACCATCCCGTCGAGGGCCATCACCCGTTCATCGTCGACCGGTCGTTCAGGAAGAGTCTCTTCGGGGGTTGCGGCGGCCGGCTTCGGTACCACCGCCCCTCCTTCAAGGTCCGCAAGGACCGTATCGAGAGGCTGGCCCCGGAGGACCCGCGCCCGCACCTCGTCGAGATCGACTCCCGGCCGCACCCTTTTGGCGATGTTCCGGAACTTGCTCTGGAGGCTCCGGTAGGCGTCCAGCGCCGCCGAGAGCGAGTCGCGCTCGTGGTCGTTCGTGTAGGAGAACCGGGCGGTCAGGTCGTACTTCGCCTCCACCGAGAGCGACTGCCTCGGGGTGTAGGGGATGGCGTTGAACGCCCGGCGGATCTTCTCGACCGAGTAGGGCATCTGCTGGACGTCGGAAGCGACGATGAGCGGTTTCCCGGCATGGTAGAGCTCCTCGATGATATCGGACATCGTCATCTGACGGGAACTCGTGAGGAGGACCAGGTTCCCGTCGAGGTCCACAGCGGCGATGCCGGTGGTCGTTCCCGGGTCAAGTCCGACGATCAGATACCGGGGGCGGCGGGAGAGCGGTTCGAACCGTATCCGGTCGAGTTCCCGCCCCGTCACCCGGACCTGCACGTCGGCGCCCCGGGAAGAATGGACCGGGACCATGTCCCGGGGAGCCGTGACCCGGAAGGCGACCCTTGAAAATCCGCCGAAGGCTTTTGTCTCCTTCTTATCGTAGTCGATCCCGGCGTTCCGGAGTCGGGCCTCGATCTCCCGGGCCTTCTGCAGCACGGCGCCGTGGATCTTTCGCACGTAGCGGTTCTGGCTCCACCCGCCCCGGCCCGGCGAGCGGTGTCTGCTCACCACGATGTCGGTGGTGTTCTCGAACGCGATCACCTCGACGCCCGCCCCGAGGGCGGCCACCCGGGCGGTGGTCCGGGCCTCGGCATAGGGGTCGAACCTGTTGAAACTGATGTTGTAGCGGGCGGCGACTTTCCCGAGGCTTTCTTTCCGTTCGCCGCCGGTCACCTGAACAAGTTTCGTCGAGGGAGGAAGCGCCTGCAGGAATCGGTGGAGTTCGTGCTGGTCGGCGGCGATCTCCTGGAGGCTGTCCACCGCAAGGATGTCGGGCTGCTCCGTGGCGAGGAGACGCTGGAGCCGGAACCCGGTGACCTCCTCGACGCCTTGGACCTCGCCGTCTTCCACCCGGCAAAGAGCGTAGACGGGCCGCCGGGTACGGGAGCGAACCGAGCCTTTGATGATATCGATCCCGAAGACCTTCACTCCACCACCCTTGCCAGTGCTTCGTCGAAGGCATAGTCCAGGCCGTATTTTCGTTTGAAGTACTGGAGGATGTTCTCGATATCCCGCGCGAGGATCTCACCGGCGTTCGGGTGGGCGGTCTCCACCCACTGCGGCCAGTCGATCAGCCAGCACTGCTCCTCGTCGACCATGACGTTGAACTCGCTTAAGTCGCCGTGGACGATGCCGAGGCGGTATGCTTCGCGGACGTTATCGAGGATCCGGTCGAGGATGGCCTGCGGCTCCGCAAGGGTTGCCCGCGAGAGGGTGACGCCGGGAACAAACGACATCACTACGACGTGCCGGTTCTGGTCGATGGGGAGCGGCACCGAGACAGCGGAATGAAGGGTCTTTAAGGCGTCGTACTCCATCTTTGCCGAGTTGCTGGAGGCAAATATCCAGGGGCAGTGCCCGGTCTCCGGCATGTAGCCTCGCTTTACGCGGGCCGACTGGAACGACCGCTGTCCGACCCGGTGGAACTTCAGTACGACGACCCCGAGTCCCATCGCCTCAAAAACCTCCGATTCTTTACCGACGCCGATCAGGGTCCCGAGAGCCTGGACGGTGCCCCGGCGGGTGAGGGTGTGGAGGGCCAGACTGTCGTAGCCGTTGAAGACGAGTGCGTAGCCTTCGTAGGGGACTTTCTCGTACCTGACCATGTCCATGGCCATCAACCTGCCCAGCCGGTAAGATAACTCGGACTCGGAGAACCCGGTCGCCGACTTGAGCACTTCGAGCGGCACCCACCGGTACCGCCGCATGAGACGTTCGAGAGCAAGCAGGATCCGGAGTTCGTAGGAGTGCAGGGATCGCACGTATTCTGCAGGAACGGGCATCTTCTACACCATTTATGTGACCAGGTGATAAAAGGATGATCGAGGATACATGCGATGCAGCAAGTGCCGCCGTGATGCGGTCGTCTACCAGCGATACTCCGGGCTGCACCTCTGCGAACAGCACTTCAACCAGGACGTTGAAGCGAAAGCAAAGCGGGCGATCCGGGAGCATCGCTGGGTCAGGTCGGGGGATACGGTGGCGGTGGCGTTCTCGGGTGACGGCGGCTCAAGCGCCGTCCTCTTCTTCCTCCATCAACTCCTCCGTGAGCGCCGGGACGTCCGGTTGATGGCGATCACCGTGGACGAGGGAGTTTCCGGCTACCGGAACCCGGAGCGGGCCCGGGCAATTGCCGAGCACATCGGTGTCCCCTGGGTTATGGCTTCGTTTCGTGATGAGTACGGGGCCGCGTTCGACGAGAAGTTTTCCTGCCGCGCTACACTGCGGCGGACGCTGCTCTCCCGGATCGCCCGAGCCGCGGGCGCAACGAAACTCGCCTGCGGGTATAACCTGGATGACGGGGCCAGGTCGGTGCTGGAAGCCGTTCTCCGGGGCGATCCGGGGAGGCTCACCCGTCCTATGCGGGAGGAGGAGAACGCAATTCCCTGGATAAAGCCCTTCATGTACATTCCTGAGTGCGAGGTGGCGCTTTACGCTTCCCTCCACGTCGAGGGGTACGACCCTGCAGGCTGTCCCTGTGCGGCCGACGCCCTGCAGAATGACGTCCGGGAGTTCCTCGACGACTACACCTCCCGCCACCCGGCGACGAAGTACTCGCTCGTCAACCTCGGCGAAGCCCTCCGGGAAATGGTGGAAACACCCGCAGATGAAGGGTCGGAGGTTGAGCACCGATAGGTGTGCGGGCCGTACGGGGAGGTCTGCCGGACCTGCCGGGTCCTTGATGGGCGGCAGGGTGGGGCGCGGCTGAACCGCAACCCGACACGTTGGAGCGGCGTCCGCTCCACTCAGGTGCTCCCTTCTACCGCATCAGCAGGCACCCGCCGGTCACGTCGGCGAAGATCTCCATGAACTGCTCGGGGTGGTTCAAAAACGCGACGGACCGGGGCCGCCCGATGAGGTCGTAGAGCCCGACTTCTTTCTCGATGCCGATGTCCGGGACCTCCACCGGGTTGCAGTAGCGCACCGGCGGGGCGTCGGGGTAGTGCGGGTTCTTCACCAGGGCCCCCCCCTCCATCTCGTAGTAAGCGGCGCCCTGGAGGTCCACGTAAGGGCCGTAATTGCTGGAAAACTCCGTCGAGACCAGGTTCGCCATCGCAAGGTCTTCCCGACCCGGGTTGATGGTCACATGACCGTACCCCGGCGGGATCAGGATCTTGTCGCCGACGGTGCCCTCGATCATCACCACGTCGCCGGCGTTCTCGGTCTGGAGGAGGTAGTGGCCGGTCCCCGAAAGCACCTCGTAGATCTCCGGGTAGAGCGTCCCGGCCGGGTTCACGGTGTGGTAGTGTCCCTTTGTCTTGACATACTCCCCGCAGAGAGTCCGGGCCGGAATGACGGTGATGTCGTAGCGGACATGGTGCTGCCGGAGCCACTCCTGATCGCTCTCGGTTCTGGCGAGATCCCGGTACATAAAATAGAGGGGCTGATCGGAGGTGCAGCCGGGATCGGCGAGAACCACTCGCATTTCTTCGATTGTCCTCACCTGAGGCTCCGGTTTTGGCCCGTCCCAGTACCCGTTCATCACTTTTTCTTACGGTACACGAATATATAATACCCTGCTCCGATGACGACGGCCGCAACAATGACGATGAAGACCGAACTCGTGAAGGCGGCACTACTCTTCTGCAGTGCGACCGGGACCTTCATCGTGTCCGAGATCTTGCTGTTGTCGAGTTCGTCACGGTAGCGGATCTCGGAATCGATCCCGTATTCCTTCTCGGTGCCGTCGCTGTCGATGCTCACTTCGAACCGTGCCGTTGCGGTCTCTCCAGGGGCGAGGTCGCCAAGGTAGGCGGTGTCATCGCTGCTGGTGAAGGGGTCAACGGTGCTGATCCGGGCCTGGGCATTGTAGGCCGTTGCATCGCCGGTGTTCTTATACACGACCTCAAGGACGCTCTTGCCGCCCAGATTGAGTGTTTTCATCGGGGAGACAACCTCAAAGGCGATCTTTCCGCCGACGGGAAAGCCTATCGTCACCGGCTTGGAAGTCACGGTCGTCTGCTCGTAGTTCTCATAGGTGACCGCGACGTCCAGCGGATACGACTGGGGCTCGGCGCTGTTGGCGACCGAGACCTTGAACTTCACGTCAACCACTTCTCCGGGCTCGAACGTCCCGAGGTAGGCGCTGCCGTCGGTCGGGATGAGCGGGCTTGCGCCGTTCCTCACGATCTTCGCGACGGCGTTGTGTGCCGTGTCATGGCCGATGTTCTTTAAGGTCAGGTAAACGTAGCCTTCCGTGCCGACGTTCAGCGACTCGGACCGCACGTCCGTGACCTCGATGCGGAGATCTGGCGTGACCCGCACCGAGAGCGGCAGGGTCACGGTCTTTGTCTGGTAGTTGTAGCGGAGAACGTCGCTCCCGTACTCTTCTGCATCCTGCAGGTATTGGTAGGTCACGAGAAGCGGCAACGTGTAGGTGCCCGGTTCTGCGGAATCCGCCACCTTCACGTCGAATGTGGCAGTCCGGGAGGCGCCGCCCATGATGTCGCTCAAGAACTGGGGGTCCGTCTTGACGGTGAACGGTGTGTCGTCGCTCTTGAGCGCCACCGTGACCAGTTTCGCGGTGTTCGGCAGATCATCGGGGGCGATGAGCGTCGAACCGACGATCTTGTGGGTATTTACGCCGCTGTTGGATAGAACCACCGTCAGACCTGTCTCGGCGCCCGGTGCGAACTCATTGGTGCCGGCTATCGTAGCAGATAGTTCAGGGTTTCCATAGAGGTACTTGACCCCTGCCGCTGACCCCGGCACAGCCAGGAGTGCCAGCAGGAGGAGCAATACTGTTGCATGCTGCCAACGCATCTCTTCACCTTGTTGTTTTTTTAACAACAACATTTATTGCTGAACAGTATATATATATGCTGGATGAAGGTTCCCCGAGATATTTCAGGTGCTCTTCTCGAATCTCTTAAAGCGTTGGGACTTACGAAGTACGAAGCCCTTGTGTACATCGGACTCCTCCGGGTAGCTGGTGCGACCGCGACGGAGGTTCACGAGACCTCCGGTGTACCGCGCGCGTCCGTCTACCCGGTCCTGGACCGACTCATCGAGAAGGAGCTGGTCAGTGTTTCCCACACAACGCCTAAGCGGTTCGATGCGATTCCCCCCGACCGGGGTATCGAGAACCTGATGCACCGGATCGAAGCCGATGCAGAGAGCGCTAAACTGGCCCTCGATACAATATACCGGGAGAAGGGCCCGGAAGTCCGGGGGAACCAGGAGTTGATCTGGACGATCTATGGCGAGGAGAACATCAGGACCCGCCTTGCCGATATGTTTAAACATGCGGAACAGAGCGTGGCGATGCTCGCAACGTGGGAACTTCTTCAGGGGAGTGTGCTTGAGGTCCTTACGTCCGTTCCCGAATCCGTAGATGTCGAGATCGTCACCGATTGCTGGAAAGGCGAGCAGCCGCCCCGATTCCGGATACGGCTCCCGCTTTCCGAGTCCTTTCACGAGGTCCGTTCCGCGCAGGGAAAGCCCCTGCCGTATGAGAGGTCCGGCGTCTTCCTGGTAGACAACACCCGGACACTGGTCTGGCTGGGCTCGAAGAGCGAGCAACCCTCAGCCCTTTATTCAGAATCTGCGGGGCTCGTCCAGTTCGTCAGGCGGCACCTTGCGAGCGTCACGGAGCACATGAGTGCCGCGGGTCAATAATCCTCCAGGTAGCCCATCTCCCGGATATCGATCAGTCCTTTCAGCGCCCGGGTCACGACCGGCCTTCCTGCCTCCCTGACGGCTGCCATCGCGTTTGTGCCTCCGACTATCGCCACGCCCATGTATTGCGGGCTTACCGGAACCCCGAGCAGAGGGACGTTCGGGGCGCCGACGTCCAGGATGCCGGAGAACCCGATAGCCGAGAATTCGTCGAGCACCGTCCCCACGAGTTGTTCGGCCTCCATGTGGCACTCCCGGATGTTTGCAAGGATGCTGCCGTTCCCGTGGCGCATGACGCCGAGGATCGAGGTGGTCTCCTGGGAGATCAGGACCTCGAGGGGGTCGAGCGTGGTGTCGCGGTAGAGGATCATGCTCGTGAACCGTTGCGCGACCCTTCCGCTGACTTCGACGACCCCCCCGCCGATCGGGTTGAGCGGGATGCCGCGCTGGAGGAGGAGGGCATCGAGCGTGATGCTGCACAGCGTGCAGATCCCGTGATGGCCGTCGGGCACAATATAGCCGCCGACATGTTCTCCCGGTTCGGAGACCCGGATCCGGTCGCTGATGGTGATGCCTGTTCTGTGGGCCTCTTTCATGATGGCGAGCGCAAACTCGAGGTCCCGGCTCTCGATGAGCGAGAGGTTGTAGATAATTGTCCCGGCATCCTCCTCCGGGCGGTAGGTCACCCTGAGCGCGTACTCCTCGATACGGTGATTGGTGAATTTCAGGGGGACATGCATTATACGATCTCTTGTGCGGCAGGGGAAAAAAGGGTTGCTTTCGGTGATGAGATCTCAAGGGTGTTTCCACGGCCCCGGGGCGGTACCGGGCGGGGTAAGTGGTGGGTGCCCCTCGAGAGATGACCGGGTAAGCGTGACGGCACGGAGTGCGTCCTCCTGGCAAATGTATTCTTGGACCGCGTCCGGTGCAGATCTCTGTATCGGCGCCCGTATAACCTCTGATACGAGGCAAGCATGACGAATGAGATGCGGAATCGAGTTGCGGAAAGATGTCCGAAAATAGTGGGGTTAGGGATTACACGACGGTGTTTAGCGTATCGACCAATTCAGTCAGCATATGGAGGAACTCATCGATGGACATCTTGAAACTTGTGAGCATCCCCCGTTCCTCGGCGGGGAGATCGTGAACGGATATCCCGTTGACGTGAGCCTGAATCTGCTGGAGTTTGATCCGGGTATCTACAAACTCGGGTTTCGCCAGTTTTAGTTCTGATTTTGCGCCGGTCATATCTTTCCTGTCGGCGTACTCCTCGGCTTTGAGCATATGCTCCATGCCGTCGGCAAGATCGGTTTTCACTACATTGCAGAGGTCTTTTGCCGCCGTGCACATCACCACGCACGCATCGATCGTCCGCTTCTCTTCATCGTTTGCCGGCTCGATGGTGTAGAGGACCTTCACTGCCTCATCGAGATCGACCTCCGCACCGGCAAACTGGGCTTTAATGAATCCAAGGTTTTCCCGGTTCCATTCCAGATCTTCGACCTCTGCTATCTTCTCATCGGCCGACTCTATCAGTAGAGTTGCCTGTTCCAGTTTTTTTTCCGTATCAGAGATACAGCCGCATACTAGAGCGACGGTCAGAAAACAGAGGATGCAGAGAGTAAAAAGTTGTTTTTTTGCCATTCACTCGCCTTGATGCAACTAACGTCTATTGGGGTAATATTTTTTTCGAAAAGCACGCAAACGTGCCGGAGCCGGGAGTTACGCTGAATCTCTTTTAATCGGAAAAAGGTATCTTTATCCCCTGGAGGGCATTCCCGGCAGAACACCTTCTCCTCCGGGAAGGTGCCCTGAGCCACTCCGGCCGTCCTTATTTTTTATTTCCGTCAACCCGCTCATAGAATCTCTAGATTTTGTTCCGGAACCTCATCCGAATTTTTATTGACATCCACTCGAAGAAATCACGACCCACGGCCGCTCTCACGACGCAACCGTTTGCCTGCTCCTGTTGCGAACTGATGATTGACTCTGATAGTGCGCGGTCCGCCTGCCTGACCGACTCCCAGCCTCCGCTCTCCACGCCAGCCGGCCGACGAAAGGGAAAACTAATTCAACCTCCCTGTGGTATTGTATGGTGAATGGAGAGAGGGACTCGGGAAAAAGCCCGGAACGTGCTGAAGCGGATCCTTGTCGCGGCCTCCTACGATGTCGAAGAGGTCGGCGAGCCGCTGGATCTCTCCGCAATCGGGAGTGAAGACGCCCTGGTGGTGCTCTGCTCAGACGACCCGGAGACGATTAAATCTTTCGATTCGATGACCTACCGGCTACGCACCGGCGACGATGATGTGGTCTGCAGGAAACTGCTCTTTGCCCTTGATCCGGCGGTGCTGCAGACGGAGGACTGCATCCGGTGGGGTGCGGACGAGTTTGTCCGTTACGCGGGCAGGGCTATGCTTGCGGAGGTGCTCGGGCAGAACCTGATCCTGGACTTCGGCGAGCCGGCCCCCGTGATCCGGAGCGACCCGGCAGATCCCGCCTCTCCGCCGGAGGCGGAGGGTCCGGAAGCGGGGCCCGACCTGCCTCACCTCCCCGCCCAGGTTACTGAAAAGCGCGCCTGCGGCATCGCCGGGCTGCACGGGTCTGCGAAGTGCCGGTTCATCCCGTACTGGAGTTACCACTATGTGAGCACCGGCGAGCGCGAGGTGAAGGACCGGCTGGTCTCTTTTGATTCCGAAGCATCCGGGGCCATAAATGCCATCAACGGCTTGAAGATGGAGATCCCCCCCGGCGCCGTCGAGCGCGGGCCGGTCCCGTTCGGCTCCGAGATCTCATCGGCGCGGCTCGTGCGTGAGGACGTCGAGGAGCAGCTCGTGCGGGATGTCATCGACCGGCTCACCCAGCGGGTGCGATTCCGCTACGAGAAGGGCGATGCCATCTTCTACGAGGAGAAGACCCTCAAACCCGACCGGAACAACATCAAGGTCGACCTGGAGATCATTTACGTGCCGGTCTGGCAGGTGCGGGGAGGAAGCAAGATCGTCGAGATCAACGGATCCACCGGCGAAATCCTCTCGATGCCGATGGACGAGGGCGTCGAACTTCTGTAGGTAACCATGATCGTCGTCATCGGCGGCGGACCCGCGGGAAGGTTCGGGGCGATGCACCTGGCACAGGCCGGGAAGGAAGTCCGGCTCATCGAGCAGCGCAGGATCGGCGGCCAGTGCCTCCACGAGCGATGCATGCTGGTTTGCGCCTTAAACGACGTCGCGCGGCTCATCGAGTACGCCCGGACCCAGAAGGACCTCGGCATCCTCGACTCGGTCCCGGCCGTCTCCTATCCGATGATCCGGAGACGGGTCTGTGAGGTCCAGGAGAAACTCTCCTCGGTCCTCGATGCCGAGACCCGCGCGGCGGGTGTCGAGGTCGTCTACGGGGCCGAAGGCCATCTGGAAGGCAGTCGGGCCTTCATCGACGATGAAGAAATCCGGGCCGATGCGGTCCTCGCGGCCACCGGGTCGCGGGCGGCAATCCCCGCTGTCCCCGGCACCGATCTTTTCGGCGTCTACACCTACCGGACGCTTTCGGCGATGCCCGACCTCCCCCGGCGTATGGTCGTTATCGGCGGCGGAGTGGCGGCAGCGGAGTTCGCGCATATATTCCGGGCATTCGGGTCCGAGGTTGAGATCGTCGCCCGGCACGGGCTGCTCCGGGACCTCGATCCGAAGGTGCGCTCGGCCGTTTTGCGCGATCTTGCCGGGGTTTGCATCCGCGAGGGGACCCCTGTCGCGAGTATCGAAGGTGCGGGAAGGGTCCGGTCGGTCCTCCTCTCCGACGGCGGGGAGATCGAGGCCGATGCCGTCCTGCTTGCTACCGGGCTCGTCCCCCGGTCGGAATCGCTGCAGGGTCTCCGCAAAGGCCCGGACGGCGCAATCATCGTTGACCGGCAGATGCGCACGAGCGTGGAGAACGTTTACGCCGCCGGCGACGTCATCGGCCCGCCCTATCTCACCCCGGCCGCCCGGCGGGAGGGTGTGGTGGCGGCCGAGAATATCCTCGGCCGCGACACCGTCATGGACTACGAGGGCATCCCTCAGGCGCTGAGCCTCCGCTACGACTACGCCTTCGCCTCGACCGGCGCCGACGGGGGCGTCACCCTCTCGGCCCCGGCACCTGCAGGCCCCGGCTCGTTCTGGGACGTGACGAAGGGCTGGGCCGGGCTTACCCAGATCCGGGTCGATCCGGAGACCGGCTGCCTTATCGGGGCCGCTGCCGGCGTCCCGGGGGCATCGGCTCTCCTTTCTTACCTCGGCTACCTGATGAAGCGCGGCATCACCGTCTACGATTTCGACGATATCGTCGAGGTCCACCCCTCGACCGACGGCGTCTCCGGACTCTCCCGCTACGCTGCCGGAATGCTTCGGAAGAAAAAGGGTTGAACTGTTCCGGCAGGCTTCTACAACTGCCGGAGCATCTGCCCGAACTTCGGGATAAAGTCTTTTTTCCG
The DNA here is from genome assembly GCF_002499755.1 of Methanoculleus sp. UBA291. NCBI lineage: Archaea > Methanobacteriati > Methanobacteriota > Methanomicrobia > Methanomicrobiales > Methanomicrobiaceae > Methanoculleus > Methanoculleus sp. UBA291. The sequence goes on from NZ_DANC01000007.1 coordinate 24,804, forward strand.
GGACATGACGCCCTCAAGCCGGGCGGGCTGGTCCCGCAGGTTCAGTTTATTGATGCAGGCCTCGTCTCCGGCGGCGAAGAGGTCGCTTGCATTGCTAAAGACATTGGTAAAGAGCGCTAAGAAGCAGTCGACCCCCATCGTCGTCCGCAGGTGTTCGAGCTCGGCGCGGATCTCGTCGGCACGGGTCTCTGCGAACGTAAACGACGACGCCATCACCTGAGACACCATGATGCTCCGCCCGAAGAGGTTGTAGCGCTTCATGTCCCGGGTGAGGAGTTCCTCCATCGGGAGGGCGTCGAGATCCATGCCCCTCTGGATCAGTTCGGGCCCGAACTCGGCCGGGTCGACGCCGGCGATCCCCGCGAGGTAGTCCGCCGCCCGGATATCCCCCGGCGTGGTCGTCGAGAGTTTCATCACCATCGTATCCGAGAGGACCCCCGCGAGGAGGAGGCCGGCGGTCGACGGCGTGGGCTCCACGTCGGCCTCGATGAACTTGGTCGTCACGATCGTCGAGGTCGATCCTACGGGATCGTTGAGGAACTTCACCGGCTTGAGGGTGGATATTGCGCCGAGGCGGTGGTGGTCGATGATCTCCAGGATGTCCGCCTGTTCGATCCCGTCCACGGCCTGAGAGTACTCATTGTGGTCGAGCAGGATCACCGACTTCTGGACGTCCTGCATCAGCGTCGTCCGGGATACAAGCCCGATGTGCTTTCGGTTTTCATCGACGACACATGCCGTCCGGAACTTGGAGTTTGAGACGACGCTTTTTGCGAACTCAAGCGAGTCTTCCATCCGCACCGTGGGAACGTCGGTCTCCATGATCATGCTCGCCGGCAGGGAGAGGCTGATCATCTTGCCGACGCTGAATGCGTCAAGCGTCGTCGCGAGCACCGAAGCCCCTCTTTCCCGGGCGGCGGCGATCACCCGCTCGCCGACCGGCGCCCCTTCGGCGATGATGAGCGCGGCGACCCCTGCCGATATCAGGGCAAGTTGGGCCGGTTCATTATCCCCGACGATCGCGATGTCGTCCGGCGTCATCCGGGAGAGGGTGACGTGCAGAGCATCGATGACGGTGTAGACCCGGCCCTCCCCGAGCATTTCACGCGCCGGCACGACGACCCGGGCGTCGAGGATGCGGGCGAGCGTTTCAAGCGGCATCGGGATGAGCGAGAGCCGCTCCCGGGGGTTCTTCCGGACGTATGCCCGGGCGAGGCCGTACTCGCTGACGAGGCCGACCAGCGTCTCCTCTTCGTCCGTGATCGGCATGTTCCGCATGTCGTAGGTATCCATCAGGGCGGCGACGTCGATCGTCGGAACGTCCTTCCTGACGCTCCGGGTATCGAGCGGTATATCGGACACGGCGGGCTCGACGCTTGCTATGTAGACCGGCGCCTCAGCGTTGAACGTCTCGAGCGCAAAACTCGTCTCCGCATTTATCTCCCCGCACCGCGCGGGGATGTACTTCCCCGGCTCGGCGTGGTTGCGGAGTTCCGCGTAGCCGATGACGCTGCAGATGCTGTCGGTATCGGGCTGCTTGTGGCCGATGATATAGATGTTGTTCTGTCCCATGTTTCCTCGGACCCCCGTCGTCAAATGCTTGTTTTTAGAGGTTATCTCTCTGCCGTCAAAGGCTTTATGCCGAATCGCGGGAGCAGGGTTGAAGCAGGAGTTCCCATCGTTCTCCCATGTGGACTCACGACCGTCGAAGACGAAGCAACTCCGGGGCTGTGCCGAAGCGGCCCGACAGATCTTCGAAGGTGACGGACCCCCGGGTCGCAGTTCGCTCGTACCTCCTCTGGCCCTGGAACCGGGCCTTCCTGCCGTATTTTTCGGTTTGCTCATCTCTTCCGAGAATGATACGGCCACTTTTGATTAAGACCGAAGTGAATATCCTTTCTTTAAGGTGGAGTGCAGATGGCCGCTTTCTTCCCGAAGGGGTGCCTCGGTGCCGTTGCAATTGGGGACGGGTATCTGTGGACAGGCCCGTGCATTGTACGGGCTTTTCGTCCCTGATCTCTCACTACAGGAAGAATATATATGGAAAAAGAAAAGGAGAATAACCCCATTTCCCTGCTTCGCCGTTTTGCCCGGCCATATAAGGGCAAATTCGCCGCTTCGGTTTTTCTGGCGGTTCTGGGCGTTGCCTCGGGGCTTGTTCCGTATCTCGCCGTGGCGCGGATGGTTGTCGGGCTGCTCGCCGGGGAGGGGGGGATCTCGTTTTATCTGTTCTGGTGCGCCGTCGCGGCGGCCGGATACCTGGGCAAGGCGCTGCTTGCAAACTGGTCGACGACGATCTCCCATACCGCCACGTTCATGACGCTGCGGGACATCCGCAAAAGCCTGGTTTCAAAGCTTTCCCGGATGCCGATGGGCGCCCTGCTGGACACACCCTCCGGCCGGTATAAGGACGTCATCGTGGACCGGGTAGAGGGGCTGGAGCCTACCCTTGCGCACATGCTGCCCGAGATGACCGCCAGCATCCTTGGCCCGATCCTGCTGTTCGTGTTCCTTTTTGTGCTGGACTGGCGCATGGCGCTTGTATCCCTCATTACGTTGCCGGTGGGAATGATCTTCATGGTGCACGTCATGAAGACCTATCCTGCACAGTATGCCGGGTCGGTGGAGGTCGGAAAAAGGATGAACAGCGCGGTGGTGGAGTATATCGGCGGCATCGAAGTCATCAAGGGGTTCAACCAGAGCGCCAGATCCTACCAGAAGTATGCCGACGCCGTCAACGACAATGCGGCCTATTTCTACAACTGGATGAAGAGCTGCCAGCTTCCGCACGCCGCGTTCTTCGCCATCTGCCCCGCCACCCTTACGACCGTACTGCCGATCGGCTTCTTTTTTTACGCGAACGGCAGTCTGCCGGCGCCCGAATTCATTACCGTGATCATCCTCTCGCTCGGGATTATTGGGCCCATTCTCACTGCCATCAACTTTACCGACAGCATCGCCGCGATGGGGACGGTAGTGCAGCAGGTGGACGACATCCTCTCCGCGCCGGAGCTTGGGCGCCCCACAAAGGACGCGAAGATCTCCGATCCGACCATCGCCCTGAAGAACGTCTCCTTCTCCTATCATGAAAACAGCGCCGAGCCCGCGCTCTGCGGCGTCGACCTCACGATCCGTCCCGGCACGGTCACGGCGCTGGTCGGCCCGTCCGGCAGCGGAAAGTCCACCATCGCCAGGCTGATCGCGGGCTTCTGGGACGTGACGGAAGGCGAGATCATGATCGGCGACGTCAATTTAATGGAGATTCCCCAGCGCCAGCTTTCGAGCCTTATCTCCTACGTGGCGCAGGATAACTATCTCTTCGACGATACCGTCCGCGAGAACATCCGCATGGGCCGACGCTCGGCCTCCGACGCCGAGGTGGAGGCTGCCGCAAAGAACGCCGGATGCGACGCGTTCATCCGCGGGCTGGAGCACGGCTACGATACCCGCGTCGGCGGGGCGGGCAGTCACCTCTCCGGCGGGGAGCGTCAGCGCGTCGCCATCGCCCGCGCCATGCTCAAGGACGCGCCCATCGTCATCCTTGACGAGGCGACGGCTTACACCGATCCCGAAAACGAGGCGGAGATCCAGCGGTCGGTGTCCAGGCTGGTGGCGGGAAAAACACTGCTTGTTATCGCACACCGGCTCTCCACCGTGACCGATTCCGATCAGATCGTGCTCGTAAATAAAGGCAGGGTCGAGGCGAACGGAAAACATGAGGAACTGCTTGCCGCTTCGGAACTGTACCGAACTATGTGGCAGGCGCACATCGGCGTAAGGGATGGTGCATAAGGATGATAGGCGTATTAAGAAAGATCTGGGCGTTTGCAGGCAACAAGCAGAACGAGATCAAAAAATCCGTGATTATAGACTTTTTCAACGCTGTATTCTACGCGTTGATGTTTGTCGCCATCTTTGTCGTTTTGAACGCGCTGGTCACAGGAAGTACCGACATGCGGGTCGCCTGGGCGGCGCTCGGCCTGATGCTGGCAAGCATTCTCGGGAGGATCGTAACGCGGTACTTCTCCATGCTGCAGCAGACCAACGCGGGCTACTTCATGGTTGCCGAAAAGCGCATTCGGATCGGCGACAAACTGAAGGTTATCCCGATGGGGTACTTCAACCAGAACAGCCTGGGGAACATTACGGCGATGGCCACGACGATTCTGGGCGACGTGGAGAATCAGGCGCCAAGGGTTCTGGTGCTGGTGCTGGGAGGACTGATCACCACCGTGGTGTTTACCCTGGCAATACTCCTTTTCGACTGGCGGATCGGCCTCGTCGTGGCGGCCGGCCTCCTGGTGTTTCTCTGGACCGCGTCGCTTACGGAAAGGCGCTCACGCAGCGATTCGCCCAGACGTCAGGCCGCGCAGGAGGGGCTGGTGGAAGCCGTGCTGGAGACCGTCCAGGGTATGGGCGTCGTGAAAGCCTTTAGCCTGGATGCAGAGCGGGACAAAAAAGTGGACCGGGCCATCGAAGAGAGCTGTGCGAAAGAAACAGCGCTCACGAAGGCCCTGACGCCGTATAACGCCCTGCAGCAGGTCGTGCTCTGGCTGTTCTCGGTCGGGATTATACTCGCGTCCATTCTGTTTTACCTCGGGGGCAGTATGACGCTTGTCGTCTGCCTGATGATGCTGATCGTGTCGTTCGTGGTCTTCGAACAGCTTCTGTCTGTGGGAAACGGCGTGGCCCTGCTGCAGCTGACGGCGGCCTCCATCGACCGGGCCAACGAGATCGACAGGGTGCCCGTGATGGGCGAGGGCGGGAAGGCTATTGCGCCCAGGAGCTTTGACATCGAATTTGAGAATGTCGGCTTTTCCTATGGGAAGCGGCCGGTGCTCCAGGACGTGAACTTCAAGATCCCTGAAGGGACCACGACGGCTATCGTGGGGCCGTCGGGCAGCGGCAAGACGACGATATGCAACCTGATCGCGCGTTTCTGGGACGTGGATTTCGGCAGCGTCAGGATCGGCGGGCGGGGCGTGCGGGAATACACTCCGGACAGCCTGCTCTCAAACATCAGCATGGTGTTCCAGAACGTGTATCTCTTCAACGACACGATCGAGAACAATATCAAATTCGGCTCTCCGTCTGCGACTCACGAGCAGGTGGTGGAAGCGGCGAAGAAAGCCTGCTGCCACGACTTCATCACGGACCTGCCGGATGGCTACGATACCGTTCTCGGGGAGGGCGGCGCCACCGTATCGGGCGGCGAGCGGCAGCGCATCTCCATCGCCCGTGCGTTGCTCAAAGACGCACCCATCGTGCTGCTGGACGAGGCGACCGCGAACGTGGACCCGGAAAACGAGGACCAGCTTCAGCGTGCCATTGAATCCCTGACAAGGGAGAAGACCATCGTCATGATTGCCCACCGCCTGAAGACGGTCCGAAACGCCGACCAGATCCTTGTACTGAACGGCGGCAGGGTCGTGCAGCGGGGCACCCACGAGGAACTGCTTTCCCGGCCTGGCTTTTACGCCGATTTCGTGGATGCACGCAAGAAGGCGATCGGCTGGAAACTGGGCGGGACTGTCCCGGCCGCCGGATGACGGGGAGGAGGAAGATGATTCCGCTTAAGGGTGTACAGGAGACGATGCTGATACCCCTTGCCATTAAGGCAAGCGAAACAAAACGGCCCAATGCAAGGATTCACGATCTCAAGGCTGTGGAGATCATAGAAACGTTGAACCTGGATACTTCCAGATATGATATATTCATGAGCCACGAGGGGGTCGTGGCGAGGACCATTCTCTTCGATGAGGCCGTCAGGCGCTATTTGAAAAAATATCCCCGATCTGTGTGTATTTCTATCGGCTGCGGCTTTGATTCGAGATTTTCAAGAGTTGACAACGGAGTGCTGACCTGGTATGATCTGGACTTCCCCGAGGTGATCTGCGCCAGAAAACAATTCTTCCCGGAGCAGGAAAGGGTGCATTTGATAGCGAAATCCGCTCTGGATTCTTCATGGCCCCTGGAAGTAAAAAAAGGCGAGAAAACCATTATTCTCCTGGAGGGGGTGCTCATGTATTTTAACGAGGAGGAGGTAAGGCAACTGTTACGGATTATAAAAGACAATTTCGCTGATGTCATATTGCTGGCAGAGTTGATGCCGCCGATTTCAGCAAAAGGCAGCAAGTTGCATGATACCGTCAAAAACACGGAGGCTACCTTCAAATGGGGCGTAAAGTCGGGGAAAGAGGTCGAAAAACTCTGCGATGGCTTGAAGCTCGTTGATGAAAAGAGTTTTAATTGCGAGATGAAAAAACACTCTCTCAGAGGCAGACTGTTCGCCTCCCTTCCTGTTATTCGAAATTTTAACGACCGGCTCGCTATCTTCACGTTGAATTGGAGAGGACAGGATGTTTAGTTCACAATCCGCACTCCTCCGGCACTTTGCATCCAATTGCATTCGTATTAACGAGAATAACAAAAATTACAACTGATCTCTGACTCCGGTCCTCCGGACAATCGCTGATTGGGTAGACCCCGTAGGGGAAAAGGAATGATAAGCGCCCTTATCTTTCTCATCGGCCTAAAAGCGGCTAAAAACGACATTACTCAGTGTTACGGCGAATCATTCTATAAGGATTTCAAGGCCAGAGCAAAGCGGGAGTACCGGGCGATACGCCCGCAGGTGCCCGATATAGGCGACAGCATATTCAAATTCAACTATGCTTTTACCCCCGCGTACATTGCATGGTATCGGTCGTTCCGGGTCATGGGGCTGGACAGAGCCGGCACTGTTGAGTTGATCTGGAGCATAAACGAAGATATGATTCGGCTCATTCCGTCATGGCTGCTAAAACGATATGGGACGAAAATATACCTTGGCGGGTTTAGAAAGAGAGCGCCCGGGCATGCCGTGAAGTCGGCTCAAAACGACCTGCATAAATATGATTACAAAATCCGGTTTCGTGAGATCGACGGCAACGCCTTTGAAATCGATATCTACGCATGCGGGATGAAAAAGTTATGTGAGAAACTGCATGCTTCGGACCTGTTGCCGGGCGTTTGCCGGCTCGACTATCTGGTCTCTCACTATATGGGCTGCGGGTTTTACCGGACCAAAACACTCGGTGACGGCGACGATTGCTGCAATTGTCGATACGAGATGATGGGAGACTGTGCGTGGGAGCCGGAGCGGGGATTCGAAGACAGGAAATAATCTATGAGGGAAGAGGACGTATTGAAGAAAAATAGGCGCATTGCTAAAATTGAGGTTAGAAACCTCTACCCAGGGGTGATCCCTTGAACGATGGGATAATTTGCCCGTGGTGGGCAGGGCATATGCTGGCCGGTCCGGTGCGCGGGCTGTTTCACAGCCCCTACCGCATAATAAAGCCTTATCTATCCGAAGGCATGACCGTCATGGACGTCGGCTGCGGGATGGGGTTTTTTACTGTCCCGATGGCGAAGATGGTCGGCCGCACGGGGAGGGTTATCGCCGTCGACATTCAGCGGCAAATGCTTGCGGGTATGGTTCGGTATGCAGGCAGGGAAACTGTAGCAGACCGGATTGAACCGCACCTGTGCGGCGCGGATTCCCTGCGCGTCGAACGGTGGAACGGTACGGTTGACTTTGTCCTTGCTTTTATGATGCTGCACGAGGTTTCCGATCAGGAGCGGATGATCCGGGAGATGCACAGCGCGCTTAAACCGGGCGGCAGGCTCCTGTTCGCGGAGCCGGTCATCCATGTCGGCAAAAAGACGTATGACGGAGAACTCTCCGGAATGAAAGCCGCGGGTTTGCGCGTGGCGACCGTCCCGAAAATCCCGATCTGCAGGGCTGCCTTGCTGGAAAAACCGTGCTGTATGGATGAGGGGGTCATCGAATGCCCAGTTTAACATATCGGATTACGGAACGATTGATTGCTTTATCCGGGGCCAGGCGGATGATGGCAAAGGAAGGTGAGGCGTTTTCGAAGATGATCATGAAAATGGGGCGGAAACAATCGGTCAGGGTGCCCCGTTCAATCAATAAAAAATGCGATCTCTCGGAAGGGAAGATAGGCAAACACAGGTACTTTGTCATTTCAAAGAAAGATGCGAAGCCCCGGAGAGCAGTTTTGTATCTGTTTGGCGGCGGATATGTTCTGCCCCCGGATAAAGGCGATTTTCTGTTTGCCGTGGAAACGGCAGAAGCAACGGATGCAGAGGTGTGGTTCCCGGTATATCCTCTTTTGCCCCGCTACAAATTGGTGGATGCCGTCAGGATGGTGATGGAGATCTATGGGATGATGCTGGAGCGCTTCCCGGCCGAACAGATAACCTTCATCGGTTTTTCTTCCGGCGCCGCACTGGCCTGTTCCGTGTGTATACAGAACAAACAGGAGGGCTTCAGGTATCCAATGCCGAGCAGCCTCATTTTGGTATCGTCGGGAACGCAGCTGCCGCCGAGCGGGGAGCAGATGAGAGAGATGGAGCGGCTGGCGCCTAAAGACCCGATGATACCTCCCTCCTTTTTTCAAAACATCGGCCCGCTCTTAGCCGCGCAGGAAGACCGGTACCTCCTGTCGCCCGCGCTGTATGACCTGACAGGCTTTCCCAAGCTGGTTCTTTATTACGGGACGCATGAAGTTATGCTGGCCTTTTTACCGGCCATGCAGGCCGCTGCCGGACGGGCAAACGTGGAATGTACGGTACATATCGGGGAAGGCCTGTGCCATTGCTGGCCCATGCTGGGTTTTACAAAAGAAGGCAGGCAAAGCAGAGAAGAAATATATTCATCCGTCGTTGAACCGCGCAAAAGCCATGCGGCCCTCACCGGAGGGATGAATCAGGAAGGTACAGGAAAAGCCTGAATCCGCAGGCTGACACCGTGCAGCTGATCGACCTTGCGGTCAACTGCGTAAATCCTATGTTCTTTTTCGACTATCCTACGCCCACGCGCCGCTTTCCTGCGAAGGGAAGCAGGCCGTTCGTTTGAGAATGTTCCCCGAGGCTGCAGTCCGCCCGCACCTCCTCTAACCGTGGAACCGTCTCCTCCCATCGTATCTTCGGTTTGCTCACCTCTTCCGAGAATGATGCGGCCACTTTTGATTAAGACCGAAGTGAATACTCTTCCTTGAAAGGAGTGCAAATAGCCGATTTATCCCCGGACGAGTGCACGGGTTCTGCTGCAATCCGTTGTTCGGGCTTTTCATTCGTGAGATCTGACAAAAGGAGAAATGTACATGGTTTCTGCGAAAGGAGATGCGGCTCGGAATTATGGGATCTCCCCGAAAATACAGACGAAACGGCGTAAGATAGGAGCGTGCTGCAATTGACTATCCTGAAGAATTTTTTTCAAAATGCGCGAAAGCCTGAAAGCATAGGCGGCAGGCTGGCTCTGTCCATGATGAACGCCTTTCACAACCCCGTTGCGCTCTGGGGACTTACGCACCTTGAGATCCCGCCGGCAGCCAGGGTCCTGGACATCGGCTGCGGCGGCGGGAAAAATATCAGCAACCTGCTTTCCCGCGTGCCGCAGGGAAGCGTACACGGCGTGGACTACTCGCCGGTAAGCGTGGAAAAATCCAGACGCAAAAACAGAGCGGCGGTCCTTGCGGGACGGGTAAGCGTCCTGCAGGCAAGCGTCTCCTCCCTGCCTTTTGAAGACGGGGAATTCGACATAGCAACCGCGTTTGAAACCATTTACTTCTGGCCGGACCTGCTCCACGATTTCATGGAAGTCCGGCGCGTCTTAAAGGAAAACGGCGTTTTTTTCATCTGCAATGAGGCCGCCCGCCCGGAGGACGCTGAGAACTGGATAAAAATGCTGGATCTGTCTGTATACACCAGGGAGGATCTGTCCAGAACACTCCTCAAAGCCGGATTTTGCGGCATATCCTGCTATGAACATCCAAACGGGAGATGGCTTTGCGTAACCGCGCAAAAGCCATGTGGACCTCGCCGGAGGGACAAATCATGAAGGTGCAGGAAAAGCCTGATGCGTTCGCCTATCTCCATTGGGACGAAAACGGCGTTTTGCTGGATATCGGCTGCGGCAGCGGTACACTGGCCGTCGGGGCGGTAAAATTTATCCACATTCTGCGTAACTGGAAAGGAACTTCATGCTATGGGAGAAGCAACCACCGTATTGAATAAAAACCTTGTTCTCAAATCATTATCCGCCGTCGTTCTGGTTGCGGCCCTGATCTTCATCTGCGCGGGCAAATGGCTGTTCTGGCAGGGCATCCTGTATTCCTTACTGATGATATCCATGTTTATTGTTTCATTCCTTTTCGTCGCGCATAACCCCGGTCTGATCAACGAAAGGCTGAAGCCGGGCCCGGGCGCCAAGGCATGGGATAAAATCTATCTGGCGCTTTCAACGCTTCTTTTTTTCATCACCATCAGCCTTTCCGCGCTGGATTCCGGGAGGCTCGGCCTGTCCCCCGAGCTGCCGGCGGCTGTGTATGCGGTCGCCTCCGTTGTTTACATTGCGGGCAATCTGATCTTCGCCTGGGCCAAGGGGACGAACAATTTCTTCTCTTCGGTCGTGCGCGTACAAAAGGAGCGGGGCCACGCAGTATGCCGTGACGGCCCCTACCGCTACGTCAGGCATCCCGGTTATCTGGGCGGATTTTTATATATGGCCGTCACGCCGCTGCTCTTGGGCTCGCTGTGGGGGCTGATCCCGACCGGCATCATACTCGTTCTGATGCTGGTCCGGACCGCGTTGGAAGACAGAACGCTTGCAGATGAACTCGAAGGATATCAGGAATGTCAGGCGAAGGTGAAATACAGGCTGATCCCGTTGGTCTGGTAAGCATGCATGCAGAATTTTCGCAGAAGAGCAGTTACAATCCCTCCTTCATCCTCTGCAGAGTTACCGGATGCACGGCGCCGCGGCCTCCCCGAAGATCAGGATGGCGACATATCGCTCGTCGGCATAATCATCGTCGTGCTTGTCGCGTTAGGGATAACCGGAGTAATTATCTACTCCCGAAGACGGACGTAACGGCAATGCCCATCATCCGGTTCGAGGACGTTAGCAAGATCTACCGGCTCCCGGCCGGCGACGTTGTGGCGCTCGATCACGTCTCCCTCACGGTGGAACCAGGGGAGTTCATCGCCGTGATGGGGCCGTCCGGCTCCGGAAAATCGACGCTCTTAAACATGATGGGCTGCCTCGACATCCCTACCTCGGGGAGGATCTACCTTTCCGGTCAGGATATCTCCGGGCTCGGCGACGACGCCCTCACCCGGCTCCGACGGGATCGCATCGGGTTCGTCTTCCAGAGTTTCAACCTCATCCCGCTGCTTTCGGCGGTCGAGAACGTCGAATTCCCCATCGTCCTCACCACTGGCCGGGCGGAGAGCCGGCGGCGGGCGGTCGAGGTTCTCGCGGCGGTGGGGATTACCGAGTCGCGCTTCACTCACACGCCGGGCGAGCTCTCCGGCGGGCAGCAACAGCGCGTGGCGATAGCCCGGGCGCTCGTGAACGACCCCGACCTCCTCCTCTGCGACGAGCCGACCGGGAACCTGGACTCGAAGACCGGGACTGCGATCATGGACCTCCTTGCGGGGGAGAACCGGGAGGGTAAGACGATTGTCATGGTCACCCACGACCCCAACGTCGCCGCATACGCTCACCGCACGATCCGGATCGTGGACGGGAGGCTCGCGTGATGTTTTTCTCGTTCGCGGTCCGGAACCTCCGGAGGCACTGGATACGTTCGGCGCTCTCGATCATCGGGATCATCATCGGCGTCGTCGCCATCGCATCTCTGGGCATCATGGCGAGCAGCATCAACCTCCTGCTCGCCAACGTCATCACCGACGTCGGGGACACCCTGGTGATCACGCCACATACTGCGATCGGCGAGACCTTCACCGGAGACCCGCGGACGGCTGTGGATGCCGCCATCCCTGCGCGCGAGGTCGAGGAGATCCGGCGGGCGGCAAACCCGCACCGCACGATCCCGGTGCTCCAGGGCGCGGATGAGGTGGAGTTCAGTCGCGGTGAGGGCGGTTATGCTCAGATCATCGGGCTCGCGCCGGAAGACATCCCCGTCCTGCTGAACATCGCGAAAGGACAGTACCTCCGGCAGAACCAGCCGGGTGCGCTCGTCGGGACCCATCTGGCCCGGGAGTACGGCATAAGCCCGGGCTCGAGGATCACGGTCGGCGAGGAGAGTATCAGGGTGGCCGGCGTGCTTACGGAGCGCGGACTTGCCGCCGATATCAACCCCGATTACGCGATCGTCGTCTCCGATACCTGGTACGAGAGCCACTTCGGAGTCGGGGACGGTTACTCGATGGTCGTCGTCCGGATCGGCGACATCGCCGAGATCGATCGGGTGAAGGGGGTGCTGGAGAACCAGTTCAACCGGCGCGAAGAAGTGGTGGACATCTTCGACTCGCGCGACATGCTCCGACAGTACGAGGAGATCTACCAGCAGATCACGGTGTTCCTTCTCGGAATCGGAGGGCTTTCGCTCATTGTCGCCGCCGTCAACATCCTCAACGTCATGTACATCTCGGTCACCGAACGTATCCGGGAGATCGGCGTCATGAGGAGCATAGGGGCCCGGAGAAGGGAGATTCTCCGTCTGTTCCTGTATGAAGCGCTGGTCCTCGGGCTCATCGGAAGCATCGTCGGCGGCATCGCGAGCGCCATCTCTGGCTACCTGATCAGTCTCGTCGCGGTCGAAGTCTTCACGGCCGGGACGACCTTCGGCGAGGGTTTCACAGTCTTTAATCTCAGTGCGGTCGGGTATATCGTCTTCGGGATAGCGTTCGGTATAGGAACGAGCATCGCCGCCGGGTTCTACCCGGCGTGGAAAGCCTCACAACTGACTCCGATCGAGGCGATGCGGCATAAATGACGGAGTGTGACGGGGCATGATCTTCTTCGATCTCGCTGTACGGAATCTCCGGCGGCACAAAGTCCGCTCGGTCCTCGCAACGGTCGGCATCATCATCGGTGTCGTCGCCATCGCATCCCTGGGCATCGTGGGCGCAAGCCTCTCGGGGCTCATCAGCGGGATGGTCTCCGACGTGAGCGACACCGTGCTCGTCACCCCGCACCTGGCGGCATCGAGCGGCGACCCCTTCGACCCTCGAAGTGCCCTTGCCGCGCGCATATCCGAAAGAAATCTGGGGCTGATAGAGAAGGCCGCCGGGCAGGCCCGTGTCGTCCCCATGATTCTCGCATCAGATCGGCTGCAGGTCAGGGATAAGGGCGGCTACGTGACGGTGTATGCCATGCCGGTGGCCGACATCCCCTTCCTTCTGCAGCAGGAAGCCGGGATCTACCCGCAGGGCGGGTCTTCGGGCGTGATGGTGGGCTCGCTCCTTGCCGAGGAACTCGACCTCCATCCGGGAAGCCGCGTCGAGGTCGGGGGTGAGAGCGTCCGCGTTACGGGGATCGCGGCGGAGCGGGGGATGGGAATCGACATCAACCCCGATTATGCCCTCATTGTCACGGAAGACTGGTACACGGAGCGTCACGGCGCCGGGGACTACAGCCGGGTCGTTGTGAAGGTCGACGATCTCTCTGAGATCGAGGGGGTGAAGGAGGCCATCGACCAGCAACTCAACCGCAGGAAAGAGGTCGTGGACGTCCTGGACTCGCGCGAGATCCTGGAACTCTATTACGAGACCCTCGACGCCATCAACATCTTCCTCCTTGGTATAGGCGCGGTATCCCTCCTCGTCGCCAGTGTGAGTATCTTAAATGTCATGTTCATCTCGGTCACGGAGCGGACGGCAGAGATCGGGCTGATGCGGAGCATCGGGGCGCGGAAACGGGAGGTGCTCTTCATGTTCCTCTACGAAGGCCTGGTTCTCGGGATCGCGGGAAGTCTCATCGGCGGCATCGTCAGCATAACGATCGGCTATTACGTCAGTGCCACGGTAGCGGAGTTCTTCACCGACTTCGCCGTATCGGGAGGGGCGGGAGTCCCTGTTTCCGTGGTGGCCGGCTACGTCGCCTTTGCGATGGCGTTCGGGACAGGGACGAGCATCGTCGCCGGGTTCTACCCGGCATGGAAGGCGGCGCACTTGAACCCTATCGAGGCGCTCCGCTACGAATGACGTGTCGTCGCCGGGCGCGGTCCCGGGAAGGCGGGGTGCTCATCCTCCCGGCGCAGGTTATTTATACCTGGCGCGAAAGGGGGGTGCGGTGAAGAACATGCTTTTTGTCCTGTGGTATAAGTTCGAACCGGAGCACGCTCATCAGGTCCTGGAACTCTGGAAACACTTCCAGTTCCCGTCCGATGTGAAAGTCCATCAGCGCTACCTCCTCATCGGGAGACACATGTCGGTCGCCGTCTTTGAAGCGCCGGACGAGCGCTCCATTCTGAAGGTCACCGCGCCGTTCAGTTCCTACGGGGTTGCTCACGTCGTACCGGCAATGCCGCTCGAAGAGGCGATCAAGACGATCTAACCCCGGCGCCGCACCACATATCGGTAATCCACCTCTTTTCCGGCCCTGCAAGGCTACCGTGCGGCTATTCCTGAGTTTTCCTGAAACGTCGCCGGCTCTTCGCCCGGACAGGGTTGCCGCGACCGGTCGGGGCACGATCCCGGGTCATCATGAGGGTGGGCAATCACGGCGATGTCTTGAGGTCATGCGTAATTTCATAGTTCTGGAAACCGGAAACTCTATGAGCACTCATTGGGTGATAGACTACCCTTGTCAGGGAAGTGCTCCGACCCTCATCCGGTCTCAATACGATAACAATACTCAAGTTGTGTGGAACGAATGTTGCAGATGATAACGTGGCTCAACAAGAACTTCAGCTCGCTTCAGCCGACGCGGGCGATCATCATGAGAGCGCTGCGCCACATGCGCCCCGCGGATCGAAAAAAACTCTTCTCTGAAGATCTCCCCGAGATGCGGACCGCTGAAGGGCGGTGGTTTGAGGCGATTGTTTACGAGATGATCCTCGACCTCTCACTTCAGACCGACCTCATCCATTCCGTCGTGGCCCGGGGGGCCGACGGCCCGGCGAGAGTCAAACATGCGCAACTCGGGCAGAACGGGCTCTTTTACTCGAATATCGGGGATATCAAGGTCAGAGGAAACGGGCAGGACCTCGCCGAGGTCGACATGGTGCTCGTCGATCATACCGGCGCGCTGACGTTTGGCGAGATCATCACTTCGCCTGCCGACTTAAAAGAGTTTGAGGCGGAGATCCGCTACAAGAAACAACTCTTCGGCTATCTTTACGGGCAACCGACGGTGCCGTTCCTCCTCATCTCCTCGGTCGACATATCCCGTACAGCCGTCGTCCGTCGCCTCCTCCGGGAACCCGACAACGTCCTCCTCACGACGCCCACCTGCGAGGACTTAAAATCCCTGATCCGTCCCCGGGACCTGAAGCGAAGCCCGCCCCGCAAGATCCGGCACGAAAAATTGATCTCAATCGCCGACATCCCCCCACGGCGGCCGTTCGACTACAAGAAATTGCACGACGAACGGATGCAGAGCATCATCGCCGCCGTCACTTCCGGGCAGGGTGTCCGGGAACTCGCCACCCCGGACGAGATCCCGCCGATAGTAAAGAAAGTTCTCTTCGGCGGGCTCTATCCTTCGGCTATCCGGATGCTTGACTCCCGGTACCCCATCCATATAAAGGGGAAGACCTACGACCCCGACGCGATCCAGAAGCAGTTCTCAAAGGTCATCCTCGCAGTCAACATCCCGGAGTACCGGCCGATCATCTACCTCCGGGCACGGAACAAGAGGGAATACCTCAAGATGGTGCCCAACCGGACGGGCGGGTTCAAGTTCGAGAGCCGGCGGACGCCTCACATGGCCGGGTTCTTCCTCTGGCTCGAGTCCGTCCGGCCGTCGCTCGGGGCTGAATTGACCCGGGAACTCCTCGACACGTTCCCGGCAATCCATGTTCCCGAAGCGGTGGCTACCGAAGAACCGCAAGGTACCTATGGGGCCGGGGTACATTCATCATCATGATCGTCGGATGTGGTGACCCGGAATGGACCTGATCGCCGAAGTTGTCGGGTTTGTGGGGTTCAGCCTTGTTTCGGTCGCGTCCATCGTCGCGGTGATGAACCCGGCCTCCACGGTTGCCGTATATACGGCGCTCACCGAGGGGATGGGCTGGAGCGAACGCCATAAGGTTATCAGGACCTCCATGAAGATCGCGCTCATCGTGCTCGTCTTCTTCGCCCTCACCGGGCAGTTGATCTTCTCGATCTTCAACATCACCGTCCCGGCGTTCCAGATCGCCGGCGGCATCCTGCTCATCAGCGTGGCGACCGGGATGCTCGGTACAAAGTCCGAGACCTACTCGGCCGAGAACCTGGAAAACGTCGCCGTTGTCCCGCTGGCCTTTCCGCTCTCGTGCGGACCCGGGACGATCACGACGGTGATCCTGCTTGCCTCGGGGCCGGAGGGTATCACCGGCCTTGTTGCCGTCTTTCTCGGGATCGTCGTGGCCCTCGGCATCTCCTACGTGGGGATGATCTACGGCCCCCGGATCTTCTCGCTCATCGGGGAGGGAGGGCTGCGGGTCGTCCCGAAACTGATGGCGATCATCGTCCTTGCGATAGCCATCCAGTTCATCATCAACGGGATCGCGGCGGCGATGCCCCAGCTGCTGGCGAACCTTGACCTCACCGGGCTTGTATGATCGATAGCGAGATCGCGCTCATCCGGGCGCTTCAGGAGCAAGCGGCGTGGCTCGAGGCTCCGATGCAGTTTTTCTCGTTCCTCGGGCAGCCGGAGTTCTACCTGCTCGTCGTCCCACTCCTCTACTGGTGCCGGGACCCGCGCCTCGGCCTTCGTCTCGGGCTCCTCATGGGGATATCGAGCGGGATCAACGAGGCTCTGAAGGTCGCGTTTCACCTCCCCCGCCCCTACTGGGTGAGTCCGGAGGTTCGGGCGCTTGAGAGTTATCCGTCGTTCGGCCTGCCGTCGGCGCACGCCCAGGGGGCGGTGACGTTCTGGGGGCTGATCGCCGCCACCGTCCGGCGGAGGTGGTTCTCCGCTTTTGCGGTCGCTCTGATCTTCCTCATCGGCGCGTCAAGGGTCTTTCTCGGGGTCCACTACCCGGCCGACGTCGTTGCGGGCTGGGTTTTCGGTATCGCCGTCCTCATTGCGTTCTTTGCCCTCGAAGAGCCGGTGGGCCGCCGGGTCGCCGCCCTCCCGCTCTCCCGGCAGGTGCTGCTCGCGTTCGCCGGCTCTCTTGCCCTGGCCCTGGCCTCGTTTGCCGCCCTCGCGTCCCTCGGCGACTGGGAGGTTCCCGCGTCCTGGGCGGCTGGGGCGCTTGAACGGTCGGGGGAGCCGATCCATCCGCTCTTCCTCCGTGACGCCGTCACTGCGTCCGGGCTCTTCTTCGGGTTTGCGGCCGGTGCGGCCGCGGAGCATCGCCGGTGGAGCATGTGCGTCCTCGGAACGGGACCCGTCCGCCTGCTCCGCTACGTCTTCGGGATCACCGTGACCGGGGTGATCTGGTTCGGGCTCGGGCTTCTCGTCCCGCCCGACCCCGTCCCTGCTGCCTCTCTCGTCCAGTTCCTCCGGGCCGCCGCCGCCGGCGCCTGGGTCTCGTTCGGTGCTCCGGCGGTCTTTGCTCGCGCAAACCCGGCTCGGGGCGGAGCATAAGGCAGAAGGCTCCATCCCCCGGCAGATGAGGTCCGCCCTGCCGGCGCGGAGAGCGGAATGGAATCACTATCCGCGCTGGACCGGACGCCCGAAGATGGTTTTCGGACCTGCATCTCCGCCATGGAGCGGCCCCGTGCCGCCGCGGATGGAACCCGGTTGATAACGTCTTTTCAGCAGGCTTTTATAGCCTCAAGCCGACTCGATCTCTATGCTTGTAGAGGGGCTCGCTCTTGGCTGGATACTGATCGTTCTCGGGGCGGTGCTGCTCCTGGTTGAGGTCTACCAGCCCGGGTTCTTCATCGCCGTTCCCGCGACGGTCCTGATCATCCTCGGGGCCCTCCTCCTCCTCGGCGTCGATATCTTCAGTTCTCCCTGGGGCCTGATTATCGGGGTTCTGGCGGCACTCGCCGCGGCTGCCGTCACCGTCTGGCTCTACAGCCGTCTGACGCCGGGAAAAGAGCCGCCGAGGACGCTCTCCCGGGACTCACTCGTCGGTCTCGAAGGGACGGTGGTCGTGCCGGTCGATCCGGAGACGCTCGCGGGGAAGGTGCGGCTTGGAAGCATGGAGTGGAGTGCGCGTTCCGAGTCCGGGCGGATCCCGGCCGGAAGACGGGTTATCGTCGTCCGCTCCGAGGGAGTGCATGTTGTTGTGAAGGAGGTTATGTAAAATGCTTTTTACCGGGGATGTCCCCTGGATCGGTCTGATTACGATCTTTCTGATCATTGTTATCGTCATCATCTTCACCCGCGGCGTGGTGGTTGTGCAGCCGTACGAGCAGGGTCTCCAGATCCGTCTGGGGCGCTACATCGGGAGGATGAACCCCGGGTTCCGGTGGGTAATCCCGCTGATCACGGTGGTCAAGAAACTCGACCTCCGCACAGAGGTGATGGACGTCCCGCGGCAGGAGGTGATCACGAAGGATAACTCCCCGACGAACGTGGACGCGATCGTCTACGTCCGGGTGATCGACCCCGAGAAGGCCTACTTCGAGGTGATGAATTACCGGTCGGCGACTGTGGCGCTGGCACAGACGAGCCTGCGTGGGATCATCGGCGACATGGAACTCGACGAGGTTCTCTACAACCGGGATGTCATCAACGCCCGCCTCCGGGATATCCTGGACCGGGAGACCGACGCCTGGGGCGTGAAGGTCGAGCGGGTGGAGATCAAAGAGGTCGACCCGGCCGGTGCGGTCAAGCAGGCGATGACCGAGCAGACCGCGGCCGAGCGGGAGCGGCGTGCCGCGATCCTCCGTGCGGACGGCGAGAAGCGGTCTGCTATCCTCAAGGCGGAGGGTAACCGGCAGAGCATCATTCTGGAGGCCGAAGGCGAACGGCAGAGCAAGATCCTGCGGGCCGAGGGTGAGCGACTGTCGAAGATCCTGCAGGCGCAGGGTGAGGCGCAGGGGCTGCGCATCCTCTCGGTCGGCTCCCGGCCGCTGGACCGGCGTGCGATCACGGTGCTCTCTCTCGATGCCTTAAAGAAGATGGCCGAGGGCCAGGCGACGAAGATCATCTTCCCGTTCGAGTTATCGAGCGTTGTCAAGCAGGCCGCCGAGTACCTCGGCGCTACGGTTGAGGCTCCCGAGGTTCCCGAAGGCACGGAAGTGCCGCCGGAGGATATCCTCGGGGATATCCCGAGCCGGGAGGAACTCCGTGCCGCGGAGGAGGCGGCACGGAGCATCGAGACCGACGTCGACGTGGAAATACAGCCGAAGAAGCCGCGGGACGTGGTCGGGAAGGACGAGGGACTCTAACCCCTCCGTTCCTTCCGGGAATCGTCCTGCCCTATTTTTGTATGATGGTCTTTTAAATCGTCTATCCTAGAAAATTACTTACTGCCTTTCCCTTCTTGCCGGTACGGTCCGTCATCAGGGTTCCTTGACGTTCGCCCTCCCGCGCGGCGACCTCCCGCGCGGCGAACCCTGATGCACCGTGAACCCGGGATGGATCGACCGCCCGAAGAACTACGCGCCGGAGGAGGTCCTTGAAGTGGTGGCGTCCCGATGGGAAAAAGAGGGTTCTACCCGATCGTCAGCACGAATCGCACCGCTGCGACGATTATCGGCATCGTGATGAGGAGGATCAGCATCAGCATGACGAACCCGCTGATCGAGGCGACGACCCGCTGCGCATACCGGGACCAGCCCAGCCGCTCAAAGAACCGTTCGACCCCTTCCTTCATCATATAGCCGCCGTCGAGCGGGACGATCGGGATTGCGTTGAACATCCCGACCAGAAGGTTGAACCACCCGGTCCAGAAGAAGAGGTGGACCGTGCCCCAGAAGAAGGGGAACGGCTCCTCCCAGGCTATCTGCTCGGGGGTGTCGGTGAGGAGGATCCCGAGTTGCAGTGAGTTACTCAGGATGAAGGCGTCGATCGGCGCAATCGTCAGGTAGAGCGGAGCAAGAAGGCCGAGATCCGCAATTCTCCCGAGATTCTCCTTCACCGTGGGCGCGCTGTAGTAGTAGACTCCCATGAACCCGGAACTCCGGTCGTCGGCAAGTTCTTCCGGCCACTCGTCCAGGGTGAGCGTATACGTACTCTTCGCTCCGTCTTTCTCTGCCGTCAGCGCGACCGTGTCTCCCGGTTGCGTCCCTCCCATGACCGTCGCAATCTCTTCCTGGCTCGTCACCGGGACGCCGTTTATGCTCGTGATGACCGAGTAGCCGGGGAGGCCTGCTTCGGCCGCGGGGTAGTCCTGGTAGACCCCCTGGACGAGCGGTGTGGATAGGGGCGTCGCCATCCCCACGAGGAGGAACATCAGGCCGAAACAGACCAGGCCGACGACGATGTTGTTTGTGATCCCGGCGCCGAGCATCCGTATCTTCGGCATCCCCTTCGCCGCTTCCACATCTTCCTCATCGGGTTCGACGAACGCACCTATCGGGATCACGGCAATGAGAAGGCCCATACTCCGAACCCGCATATCCTCGACCCGGGCGAGGATGGCGTGGCCGAACTCGTGAATGATCATCGTGAGCAGAAGGCCGATGACGACGGCTGCAGTGATCGGTATCGCCTCGTTGACCCCGGGGATCGCGAGGATATTCCGTGGGTCGTAGATCCCGGTCGGGTCCGGAGTCTGCACCAGGTTCTGAGAGACCGTGAGAACCATGGCAAACGTCATGAAGGCCGAGACCACGACGACCATAACGACCCCGAGCGTTGCGTAGGCCCGAAGCGCCGTCTTGAATTTTCGGAACCAGTCGAAGAAGCCGACCCGGTCGGTCTTGATCCCCATGATGGGGCCGAAGAACACGACATGATCGCGAAACAGCCCCCGGTCACGAATATAATGGGCAATCAGGAGGTATGCCGCGACGAGCAGGAGGAGTATCAGGAGCCAGTTCATCACTCAGGGTTGGCGCGCACAAACTATAAATTCTTCCGGATTACGAGAAGTCCTGCATCGTTGTCTGGTAGAGGTTCGCCACCGTCTTCCAGCTCCGGCGGGCGCAGGGCGGCGGGCTCCCGTAATTCTTGATATAGTCCCGAAGAAAATCGATTGTCACCGCATCGGAGGGGTAACCGCTGCCGATCTTCCCGTACTGCTCCCCAAGTTCCTTGATTGCCCGGTCCCGGGTGACCTTCGCGACGATGCTCGCCGCACCGACGATCTTGTAACGGGCGTCCGCCCGATGTTCTGCGATGATCTTGCAGGGAAACCCGAGATGATGCGCAACTATCCGGCCGTAACGCTCGGCATTTACGTCGCAGGCGTCGACGTAGGCAGATTCCGGCTGAAGTCCCGTGATCGCCTCGGCATGGAGTTTTGCAACACACTCGTTCATGCTCATCCGCGTCCGAACCTCGTCGATCTCGGCGGCATCGATGGTGACGATCGAGATCGAAAAATCATGGAAGAGGATCTCGTAGAGGACCTCGCGCTGCTTCGGCCGGAGGACCTTCGAGTCCCGGATGGGAAGGGCTGCGAGGTCCTCAGTCGCCCGGCACCCAACGGCGGCAACCACCATCGGGCCGAGGACTGAGCCCTTCCCCGCTTCATCTACCCCGCAGATCACACTCTTTTGGTTTATTCGCAAGGTATTTCAATGCCGACGATTGAAACCCTCTGGAATGTACACCATCATTGTGGGCCTGGGTGGAATCGGCCGGAGTCTGGCTGCGATCGCTGTCAACGCCGGCGACTCCGTGGTGGTGATCGACCAGGATGAGGAGCGTGCGAGCGATATTCTGGAGCACTTCGACGTCCTCGCCATCACCGGAAACGCAACCGATAAATCCGTGCTGGAGGATGCCGGGATTGACCGGGCCGATGCTCTCGTCGCTACCACGAGCGACGACGCCGTAAACCTGATGACCTGCTGGCTCGCCAAACGCTACAAGGTCGGAACCGTCGTCTCGATCGTCAACCAGAAGGAGCACTCCGACCTTTTCAACGAGGTCGGGGTGAAGATCAGTGAGAATCCCGACGAACTGGTGGCGACCCGGCTCTACTACTGGGCAAAGAGCCCGAACCTCCAGCAGGTCGCCTCGATCCCCGGCGGCACCATCTTCGAGATTGTCGCTGAAGAGGGCGCACCCATCGTGGATCACGAGATCCGGGACCTTGAGGTCAGGGACTTCGTCTTCATCGCCATCCGGCGTGCCGGGGGCGACCTCATCATCCCGAGCGGCACCGTCCGTATCCGGCCCGGGGACGTCATCACGGTCTTTACAAAAAAAGAAGCGGAGGGGGAGACGCTAAAGACTCTCAACAGGCAACTGAGACGGTCAGGCTAGCATGTCTTTGAGCGCCTTGAGTTCGAGAAGCATCTTCGGGTTCCGCTTGATCAGTTCCTTGATGAGCGTCGAGACCGAGAACTCTTTGAGGCTGATATTGGCGATCGAGGCCGCGAGAGTGTTGAGTTTCTTATCGTCGAGAGTGATGAAATACTCCTTGACCTTGTAGTTCCGCTCGATGATCCTGCCCATGTGGGATGCCCGCCATCCGGCATCATAGGTCATCAGCGCTTCTTTCGAGCAGTCCCCCGCCGAGATGCACTCCGAGGCCACCTGAGCGGCAAGCCTTCCGGTGAACATGGCGTTGCCGATCCCGCCGCCGGTGAGGGGGTCGACGACTCGTGCCGCATCGCCGATGACCATGAGGCCGTCGGCGACCGTGCAGGCGAGCGGTCGGCAGACCGGAACGCCGCCTACGATTGCCTCGATCATCTTCCCGTCCGGGAAGTTCTTTGCAACGAACCGGTCCAGGTAATCCTTTGCCCGGGACCCGTCCCGGCTTTTGCGGCCGGATATGCCGATCCCGACGTTTGCCGTCCGGTCGCCTTTGGGGAAGACCCAGAGGTAACCTTCGGGCGCGACTTCGTTGCCCAGATAAAAGTCCGTCGAGCCTGCGTCGATGTCGATACCGGTCATCAGGTACTGGGCGCAGCTCATCATCTCCCGGAGGGGTACGGTGGTGTCGAGCCCGGCCCGGCGGGCGAACTGCGCCTCCGTGCCGTCGGCGGCGAGGACCACTTCGGCCCGGATCTCGGCCGGCGTTCCGGATGAGAGCACCTTCGCGCCCCGGACCCCCCCGTTCTCCATGATCGGTTCGGTCGCCCGGGTCTTGACGACGACGTCCGCACCGGCCTCGGCTGCCTGCCAGACGAGTTCCCGGTCGAAGACCTTCCGGTCGAGAACGTAGCCGACCTCGTTTCCGGCTTTGTCCTGCTCAAGACTGACGGTGGTGCCGTCCGGAGAGATGAGACGGGCGCGTTCGATCTCCGCGGAGATCCAGCGCGGGTCCGGCTTGATGTACTCCTTTAAGAGTTCTTTCCCTACCCCCTCCGCGCATCGGACCGGTGTGCCGATGGCGGAACGTTTTTCGATGAGGCAGACCGAATTCCCGGCTCTGGCTGCCGTCTTCGCCGCAAGAGCACCGGCGGGGCCGCCCCCGACGACGAGTATATCGTAACTACTCTTCATGGACGACCTCCAGTGCTCCGAGCGGGCACGCCCGTGCGCAGATACCGCAGGCGATACAATCCCGTTCAAGGCTGAGATAGGCATCGATCAGTTCGAGGGCATCCTCGGGACAGACTGCAACGCAGGTGCCGCAGTATCCACACTTGTCTCGGTTTATCCTGAGCATCGTATCTACGTTGTTGTTGTGATCGCAAAAACCTTTATGTTCTCCGGTTCCGGGATGCGCCGGGGCCCCCTGTCCGGTTGCGCAATCGACAGGGCGTTCTCCCGCGCCGATGACGACACAGCGTAACCCGGGTCATCCACTGGGCTATTTAATATAAACGAGCACAAATTTATCTGGGAAATGGGGATGCTATGGGACTGAAAGGTGGGCCTACGCAGGACGAAGTCATGGCCGTCTCTCTCGCGAAACTCAAAATTCGCCCGGGCGACCGGGTCGCCGACGTCGGATGCGGGACCGGGAAGGTCGCCATCGCTGCATCGAAGATCGCGGAGCACGTCTACGCGATCGACAAAAGGTCGGAGGCGATCGCCTGCGCCCGGGGGGAGGCGGCTGCCGTCGGCGCCGGGAACATCGAGTTTTTCGAGGGGGACGCAGTCGACATCCTCCCGGGCATCGGCCGGCTCGATGCTGCCTTCGTCGGGGGGTCCCGCCGCCTGCCGGAGGTCCTCGCTCTCCTCGCTGACGCGGTGCAGGGAAGGATCGTCGTGAACGCGGTGATGGTCGGGACGCTCTCCGAGGCGATTGCAAGCATGCAGCGCCTCGGGATCTTCGTCGAGGCCGTCCACCTTCAGGTCTCCCGGTCTGCCGAGATCGCCGGGGGAGTGATGTTTAAACCCATAAACCCGGTCTATGTCATCGTCGGGGGTTCCGGATGCTCGTAGGGGTGGGGCTCGGCCCCGGCGACCCGGAACTTCTGACGCTGCGGGCGGTTCGGCTCCTTCGCGAAGCAACGATGGTATTCGTCCCCGGAAACCTCGCCTTTGACCTTGTGCGGTCGTACCGTCCCGATGCCGTCGTCCTCAACTTCCCGATGACGAACGACGAGGCTTACATCCGGCGGTGTCTTGAAGAGAACGCCGACCGGATTGCTCCGTACGCAAAAGAGGGGCTTGCGGTCTATGGGATCATCGGGGACCCGAACTTTTACTCGACCTTCTCCCGGCTCTGCGAGGTGATTACCGCCCGCTATCCGGACGTTACCTTTTCAACCGAACCGGGGATCAGTTCCATCACTGCGTTCGCCTCGGTGGCGAACATCCCGGTGGCCGGGGGGTTCTTCGTCTCGGACGGGAATGGTCCCGAGTCGCGGATCTTCATGAAGGTCCGGCGCCCGGCGGCGCTTGCGGCCGACCTCCGGAGAGAAGGCTATTCGGAGTTCGTCCTCGTCGAGCGGATGTTCCTTCCCGGACAGCAGGTCTACCGGGGGGACGATCTGCCTGAAAAGAGCGATTATTTCTCGATCCTCTTTGCGAGGCGGTCGCATGCATAAGGTCTATATCGTGGGTGCGGGGCCCGGGGCGCCGGATCTTGTCACCGTCCGGGGGATGGACCTCATCCGGCGGGCGGATGTCCTCATCTATGCGGGGTCGCTTGTGAACCCGGCGCTCGTGGCGGAGTCCGGCGCGGAGCTGAAACTTGACAGCTGGGGGATGACCCTTGAAGAGATCGTCGATGCCGTCGAGGAGCACGCCCGGGCCGGAAAACTCGTGGTCCGGCTTCACTCCGGCGACCCGGCGCTGTACGGGGCGATTGTCGAGCAGATGGCGGAGTTCTCGCGGCGCGGGATCGAGGCCGAGATAGTCCCCGGCGTCTCGTCGCTCTTTGCGGCAGCTGCAGCGCTCAAGACCCAGTTCACGCTCCGCGACGTCTCCGAGAGCCTGATCGTCACCCGTCCGGCGGGGACGACGCTTGCGGAGGACAGGATCGCCGAGTTTTCCCGGCTCGGGCAGACGATGGTGGTCTTCCTCGGGACCGAGCGGATGGAGGAGGTCCTCGCCCGGCTGGAGTGCCCCCCGGACACCCCGGCGGCGGTCGTCTATCACGCCTCCTGGCCCGACCAGAAGATCGTCCGGGGGACGGTGACGGATGTCGCGGCAAAGGCCCGGGCGGCCGGGATCGAGCGGACGGCGCTGATCGTCATTGGGAAAGTGATTGACCCGGAAACGTCGGGGTTCGGGAGGTCGGTCCTCTACTCATGACCGGGACGGCCGTGATCGCGCTTGAGCGGTTCCTCCCCGACGCCCGCCGGATAGCGAACGCGCTCGGCGCCGACGTCATCCCCTACAGTCCGGAAGCCTTCCGGACGGCGTTTGCCGACTACGGCCGGATCATCGCCCTGATGTCGGCCGGGATCGCCGTTCGGGGGATCGCCCCGCTCCTCACCGACAAGTGGCGGGACCCGGCGGTGGTGGTGGTCGGCCCGGACCTGCGCTATGCCGTCCCGGTCGTCGGCGGCCACCACGGAGCAAACGACCTTGCCCGGGACCTTGCCGCCCTCGGGATCGAGCCGGTGATCACGACCGCGACCGAGGCCCTTGGTTTGGAATCGGTCGAGGGGTTCGCCGTTCGGTCGGGATGCGATATCGTGAATCGCGACTCCACCCGGGCGGTGAACGCCGCGATTCTGGATGCCGACGTGCCCCTCTACACGATCGCCGGTCCGGGGCTCGTCGTCGCGGGGCCGGGGGTCGCCCTCCTCGTCCGGAAGGGGGAGTACGCCGTCGGCGTCGGGTGCCGGAAGGGCGTCGGGGCGGACGAAGTGGCTGCCGCTATCCGGCAGGCGCTCGAAATGGCCGGGATCGCCCCCGAGGAGGTCCTCGTCTACGCGACGACCGCAAAGAAGCGCGGGGAGGAGGGCCTCCTCCGGGCCGTCGCGGAGATGGGCGGCAACCTCGTTTTCCTGGACGACGATACACTTAACGCGGAGGAGGCGCCAACCCCTTCACGGGCCTCCCTTATCGGGCTTGCCGGGGTTGCGGAACCTGCGGCCCTCGCGGTCTCGAAGCGGAAAGAATTGGTTCTTGCCAAACAGGCGTATGGGAGTGTTACCGTTGCAATCGCGCGATAGTGAAGGAAGACTGTATATCGTCGGGACCGGTCCCGGCAACCTGCTGCAGATGACGCCCCGGGCGTTCGCCGCCCTCGACGAAGCCGACTGCGTCATCGGCAACGGGTTCTATCTTGACCTGGTCAGGCCGATGCTCGCCGGAAAAGAGGTTATTCGGAGCAGCATGGGCCGGGAAGTCGACCGGGCGGAGAAAGCCCTTGCTCTCGCACGGGACCGCGTCGTTGCGATGGTGAGCGGCGGCGACGCCGGGGTTTACGGGATGGCGAGCATCGTCCTTGAGGTAGCCGAACGTTCGGCTACGGCGGTCCCGATCGAGGTCATTCCCGGCATCACGGCCGCGGTCTCGGCGGCAGCGCGGTTGGGCTCGCCTCTCTCGGGCGATTACGTCACGATGAGCCTCTCGGACCTCCTGACACCCTGGGAGGAGATCGAGCGAAGGCTCGACCTCGCGTTCCGGATGCGGGTGCCGGTCGTCCTCTACAATCCCCGGTCCCGGGGGCGGCCGCACAACCTGGATACCGCGATCGAGATCGCCAGCCGCCACCTCCCCGGCGAGACGCCGGTCGGGGTGGTCAAGAACGCCTACCGGGAAGGGGAGGAACGGTTGATCACGACGCTTGGAGAGTTTAACGACCACATTACCTTCGTGGATATGCACTCGATCGTCTTTGTCGGCGGAGGAGAAACGAGGATCTGGAGGAATGAGACGGATGCGAGAGGAATCATCACGCCCCGGGGATACCACCGGAAATACGTATACTGACCTTGCGGCGGTCACCCCGGAGGCTTATGCGATAGCGAGTATGAGCCGGAACCTGGCCCGGCAGCGGGTGGGGAACGCCACCCCCGAGGACCGGATCCGGCAGCGGTGCTCTATAGCGGTCGGCGATTTTGCGATGGCCGATCTGATGCGGTTTGCTGGCGACCCGGTTAAAGCGGGTCTTGCCGCACTTGAGCGGCGGGCTCCGGTCATCACCGATATCCGGATGGTGCAGGCGGGCATCCTGAAACGCGGGCATGCAAGCGAGGTCCTCTGCGCCCTCGATTTCGGCGAGGAGATCGCCCGGGAGCGCGGGATCACCCGGACGTCTGCCGGGTTCCTTGCCCTGCGGGACCGGATAGACGGTGCGGTTGTGGTCATCGGGAACGCCCCGTCCGCGCTCCTGGTCGTCTGCGATATGGTCCGGGAAGGCGTCCGGCCGGCACTGATTGTCGGGACGCCGGTGGGGTTTGTGAACGCGGCGGAGTCAAAGGAGGTGCTTCGTGCTCTCGACGTGCCGTCTGTCTCGAATGCCGGGACCCGGGGTGGAACGCCGGTCGCGGTAGCGGCGATAAACGAGATCGTCACGATCTTCGCCGAGCGTGCAGGTCATGCGGGACCCGGTTACTGACTTTGAGTATCCCGAAGCATGGGTTACGGCCTGCCGCTCCCCGGACCTCCTCCCCGACGTCCGGCGGGGCTTCGCGGTCCTGACGGCGTCGGGAACGGTCCTCCGCCGTGGGTTCACGACCGGGACGACGGCGGCCGCGGTCTGCAAGGCGGCGGTCCTCTCGCTCTCCTGCGAGACCGTGGACGGGGTGGAGGTCACCCTTCCCTGCGGTATTACGGTCAGGGTCCCGGTGGACGCCTATCGGGGACGGGCGTCGTGCTGGAAGGACGCCGGAGCCTATCCTTCGGACGCGACCGCGGGGCTCGAGTTCGTCGCGACCGCGGTCCCCTCTCTTTCGGGAGGGGTCCAGTTCGTCCCCGGTGAGGGTATCGGGAGTTTCGGCCGCAACACCCGCCGCCACCTGCAGGGGACGCCGGCGATCAGCGCCCCGGCACTCGACTGCATCAGGCGTTCAATCGATGAGGCGGTGGAGGAGGCGGGCCTTCATGGGACGACGGTCATTCTCACGGTTCCCCGGGGTGCGGAGGTGGCCCAGAAGACGCTGAATCCGAAGATCGGGGTGCATGGCGGGATATCGGTCCTCGGGACGACCGGGTTTGTGGAGCCCTGGGACGACCACGTGACGGAGGGGGTGCTCGACCGTATCGCCAGGGCTCCCCGGGGCGTCGTGCTGACGACCGGCCGGCTCGGCCTGCGCTATTCACGGCTCTTCTTCCCGGATCGCGAGGCTGTCCTCGTGGGGAACCACCTTTCGGAGGCGCTGCAGGCGGCCGACGGCGATACTGTGATCTGCGGACTTCCCGGCCTGATTTTGAAGTTCATGAACCCGAACGTGCTTTTCGGGACCGGGTGCGCAACGGTGGAGGAACTCTCGACGACACCGCAATGGGAAGAGGTGGCCGGCCGGGAACTTGCGGCGTTCCTGAACCGCTATCCCCGCGTCAGGGTTGTGATCGTCGATCGCGACGGCCGGGTCATCGGGGAGTCGCCGTGAAGATCGTCGGCGTTGGCTGCGGCCCGGGAATGCTGACCGCGGAGGCGGTGCGTGTTATCGCGGGTGCGTCGCTCATTTACGGGTCGGCCCGCGCAATCGCGCTTGCCCGGGAGACCATTCCGCCGGGATGCGAGGTGCACGAGATCACGGACTACCGGTGCCTCCGGCTTCTTCCGTCTCATGCGGTCGTCCTCTCGAC
The DNA here is from genome assembly GCF_002499755.1 of Methanoculleus sp. UBA291. NCBI lineage: Archaea > Methanobacteriati > Methanobacteriota > Methanomicrobia > Methanomicrobiales > Methanomicrobiaceae > Methanoculleus > Methanoculleus sp. UBA291. The sequence goes on from NZ_DANC01000007.1 coordinate 53,953, forward strand.
GGGGGACCCGATGCTTGCGGGGCTTGGTTACCTCCCGGGCGAGGTGGTCCCGGGGATATCGTCCCTCCAGGTTGTTTTTGCCCGCCTGAAGGTTCCGCTGACGAAGGCGGCGGTTGTCTCGGCCCATGGAACGGACCACGCCCGGGCGGTCGCCGAAGCCCGGGAGGGAATCCTCGCGGGCCGGGTGGTCTTTCTCCTCGCCGATCCGGCCTTCTCGGTCGGGGCGCTCGCGGCCGTCCTCCCGCCGGAGACGCGGATCGCCGTCTGCGAGGACCTCGGGTACCCGGAAGAACGGATCGTCGTCGGGACGGCGGCGGAGCCCCCGATGCCCCGGGGAGGCCTGTTCGTGGTGGCGGCGGGAGAGTTTTAGGGTACGCCCACGGTGCATCGATTCAATCCGGGGGTGAGGCGCCCCTCAGTCCCGGTCTGGAGCCGCCGTCTTCTGCGGCGCACGGGCCGCTCGTCTCTCCCTTCCAGAACCAGTAGCCCGACCGGAGGAGGTCGAGGAAGATAGCCTGATATGTTCCCCGTTCGCAGAGTTCGAGGTGGTAGCGGTGCACCGTCGATTTCGTCCCGTACTTCCCCGGCACATCGCTCCAGGTGCACCCCGTGGTGAGGACATAGAGGACCCCGTTGAAGAGGTGTCGAGGATCTCGGCGGGGCCGGCCGATGTGAGGTTTCTGGGGCGGGAGATGTCTCTGAACGATCTCCCAGAGGTCGTCGTCGATCTCCCGGAATACCATGAATTTTCATATCGACCGGAGGGTCTTATACTTGTGGGATGGCCGGATCCTCCGGGGTTCCGGTCCCCGAAAATCGTTTGCCGGAGCGTTATCCTTCTCCGGAGTTTTGGGGATCGTAGTTCGTGACGATGATCTCGCAGATCTCGCCCCGCTTCCTCCCATCGCAGTTGATCATCCTTTTCGCCGGAATCCGGTCGATGTGATAGTCGGCGTAGAGTTCGTCAAAGAATCCGTCGCCTGGCTCGCTGTTCTTCGGATCGGAGTTGCTCAACATCAGTCTCGCACCCCTGGCGTCGCACCGTGCGTAGAATGCCGCAAGGCGCTTCTGGTCCTCATCGGTAAATCCGGTCTTTGAATACTGCGTGAACGACGACGTCCGGTTCAGGGGGCGGTACGGCGGGTCGAAGTAGACGAAGGCGTCTTCCGATACGTAAGGTTCCGACTGCGTAAAATCACCGAGATGAACGGTCGTATTCCGGAGTGCAGCGGAATCGGCCCGGAGCAGGTCTGCGCGCAGGATCTTCGGGTTACGGTACCTGCCGAACGGGACGTTAAACCCCCCGCGGGAGTTTACCCGATAGAGGCCGTTGAAGCAGGTCCTGTTGAGGAAGATGAACTGCCCGGCCCGTTCAATCCATCCGCTGTCGTAACGCCTGAAGTCGGTCTCTCCTCTCGCGCGGTTGAATGCCTCCCGCATGCGGTAATAATACTCTTTCCGCCCGGCATCGTTCTCCGAGAGAAATTCATTCGAGATCTCACTTAGATACCTGATGAGGCCAGAAACATCGTTCTTTACAACGTTGTACGCGAGGACCAGTTCCTCGTTGATGTCGAAGAGATGGCACTCCCGGAACCTGAAGATGCTGTTAAAATGGAAGTAAACCGCCCCTCCGCCGAGAAACGGTTCGACGAAGACCGGGAGGGCCCCCGTCTTGAGTTCTCCCGGGACCCTTCCGGTGAACGCATCAAGGAGTTGCGTCTTTCCTCCTGCCCATTTGAGGAACGGTCGCACGGTGGGTGCTGTCATCAGTCTCTTCCGTCGGCGTGGGTGCTTTTTTGTACCTCCAGAAGTTTGCTTTGAAACACATTAGTGTTGTCTGTATCCCGCGGCCGAACGACGATAGAGACAGTAGAGACGGTTGAGCTCGGCCCGTCCGCCCCCGTCGGGGAGCCTCACTGCCGGAGCCCATCCGCATACCCGGAGAACGCGTCCATATCCAGCAGGGTAAACGCTCCCTTCGAGAGCACGCCCACGCGGTCGCACATCACCCGCATCACCTCGGGGTCGTGCGATATGAAGACGGAGGCCGTGTTGTTCTTCCGCTGGAGGTCTTTCATCAGCGAGAGCACCTGCGCCTGCACGGACATGTCCAGCATCGACGTCGGTTCGTCGGCGACAATCAACTTCGGAGAGAGCGAGTAGATCTTCACCATCATCGCCCGCTGGATCTCCCCGCCGGAGAGCTGGTTCGGATAACTGTAGAACTGATCGGGCCGAAGACCGACGGCCTCAACCAGCGGCTGGAGTTCCTCAAAGACCTCTTCCCGCTCCTGCCCACGGTGGTAGACAAGCGGCTCGGTCACACTCTCGATCAACCGCATCCGGGGGTCCAGCGAGACCTCCGGGTGCTGGAAGATCATCTGCATCCCGGGCCGGATCGCCTCCAGGCGTCGGCCCCGGAGCCTGGAGATCTCGATTTCCTCGAAGAAAACCTTCCCTCCCGAAAGCCGTTCGAGCAGCAGGAGACAGCGGCCGAGCGTGGACTTGCCCGACCCGCTCATCCCGAATAGCCCGATCGTCTCCCCGGCGTCCAGCGTGAAACTCACGTCCCGGAAGATGTCCCCGTGGCCGTAGGTTTTGTGGAGACGCTCTACGCGGAGAAGTGGCTGCACCGCACCCACCTCCCCGAGACGTCCAGCATCGCAGGGTGGAAACCCTCACCTTCGGTGCAGGGGTGCGGGCAGCGGTCGCGGAAGTAGCACCCCTTCGGCAGCCGGGAGAGCCCCGGACAGATTCCCGGCATCGGTTTCATGCCGTTCTTCGGCAGCGCCGCGATCAGCCCTCTCGTATACGGGTGCCCGGGTTCCTCGAAGACCTCCGCCGTCGGCCCGAACTCTACAAGTTCCCCGGAGTACAGGACACCGACCGTATCGCCGATCAGCCGGGCAAGTTCCAGATCGTGCGTGATCATCAGGATTGAGTCGTGTCGTTTCTCTTTCAGCGTACGAAACATCGCGATCGAAGCGTTTCGTGCCGCGTAATCCAGACCCTTCGTCGGTTCGTCCGCCACCAGAAGCCGCGGCTCCGATGCAAGCGCGATGCCGGTCGTCAACCGCTGGCGCATGCCGCCCGAGAGCTCGTGCGGATAGGACGCCGCCGTCAGTTCCGGGTCCGGGAAGTTCAGGTACGAGAGAATCCGGCCGGTCTCCCCGCTCAGTCTTTCCCGAGGGACTTCGCGGCACTCCAGAACCTCGGCGATCTGCCGGCCGCACCGCATAAGCGGGTCCAGCGACCCGCTCGGGTTCTGCGGGATGAGTGCGATCTCACGGCCCCGGAGATGTGCATACGCCGCCTCGCTCATCGAGAGGATCTCTTGCCCTCCGTAGCGGATGCTGCCCGAGACGACCGCCGTCTTAGGCAGCAGGTGCAGGATCGCCTGGCCGATGACCGACTTACCGGACCCGGTCTCGCCCACAAGGACGCAGATCTCCCCTCTGTCGACGGAGAAACCGACGTTCTGCGAAGCCCGGATCATTCCCCGGCGGGTCGGAAACGTCACGTTCAACCCGGCCACCTCGAGGATCTTCATAGCGATCCTTCCCCGTCGGACTTCGGGTCCGTGATATCCCGCAGTCCCTCCCCTGCGAGGTTGAAGAGCAGCGTTACGATCGTGATCGCAATGCCCGGTACGATCACGTTCAGAGGCGCAGTCCGCATGGAGTCCAGACCTGCATTGATCATCGAGCCCCATTCGGGGATCGACGGCGGAATGCCGAGCCCAAGAAACGACAGCGTCGAGATCGTCAGGATCGTATGTCCGAGGTCCATCGTCGCCAGGACAACCACCGGCATAATGCAGTTCGGCATGATGTGTTTCGTCAAGATCCACCAGCCCGGAAGCCCCGACGCCCGTGCGGACAGAACATACTCCTGGTTCTTCTCAGAAAGAACCTGCCCCCGCATCAGCCGGGCAAACGAAGCCCACTGCGCTACCGCAAGCATCAGGATCATGTTCACGATGCCCGAACCGAGGAGAGTGATCAGGGCGAGAGCAAGAATGATCGACGGAAACGCAAGAAACACATCGATCACCCGGGCGACGACGTTGTCGACCCAACCCCCTCTGTACCCCGAGTAGCCGCCGATGGCGGTCCCGATGACGAATGTCGCGGCGATCGTCGTCAGGGCGATGGTCATCGAGGTCTGCAGGCCGCAGATCACCCGGCTGAAGAGGTCGCGGCCCAGATAATCCGTTCCAAGGATATGGGCGGCGGACGGACCCTGATTTTTCCCGTAGAGGTCGGTGGCGTTCGGGTCCTGCGGCGCAAGCATCGGCGCAAATGCGCTCGCGAGGATTACCGTCGCGAGCAGTGCGAGCACCACCTGCAGACCGGGTCGCTGCATCAGCCGGGAATACCAGTCCGATTCAAGGACGGATGCCCGCCATCTCCGGAGTTTTCTCGCGCTGCCCACTTCACTCATAGGTAATCCTCGGGTCGATTGCATGGTAGAGCAGGTCGATTGCGAAGTTCACGAGCAAGAAGAGAAGCACGATCACCATGATCGTGCTCTCGATCAGCACGAGATCGCGGGCGGAGATGGCCTTCATCAACAGGCTCCCGATGCCGGGCCACGCGAAGATCGTCTCGATCACCACCGAACCCGCAAGCAGGGCGCCAAACGACATGCCGACGACCGTCAGCACCGGCAGCAGGGCGTTTTTACAGGCGTGGGAGAGAAGCACCTGCCGGCCCGGGAGACCTTTTGCTTTTGCAAACACCACAAACGGTTTCTCCATCGTATCGAGCATGCTGGTCCGCATGATCCGGGCGATGGAGGCCATGGTATGCAGGCCCAGAGCGATCGCGGGCAGGACGATGAACTGCGGGCCGCCGTATCCGGCGACGGGTGTCAGGCGAAGCCAGATGGAGAAGACCAGCATCAGCATGACGGCAACCCAGAACCCGGGCATTGAGACGAAGAAGATCGTTGCTATCCGGATAAGGTGATCCGGGATTTTATTCTGGTGCAGCGCCGAGCAGATGCCGAAGAAGAGACCGAAAACTACGGCAAATGTCATGGATACGGTCGTCAGCAGAAGTGTCGGCGGCAGATACAACATCAGCAATTTATCCACCGGTTTATTGAACAGGATCGAGTAGCCCAAGTCCCCGTGAAGAACACCCCCCATCCAATCGAGATACTGTTCCAGCAGCGGCCTGTCGAGATTGTAGCGGCCGGAGACCTCGGCGATCAGTTCCGGAGGGGCGACCTCTTCCAGCCCGAGATACAGGTGCCGGGCGAGAACCTCGGCCGGCTCGCCCGGGGTGGCGTTCACTACCACAAACGTAAAGATCGACGCGATCAGCAGCGTCAGAATGAGGTATGCGGTGCGTTTGATGATGTAGTGATGCATATCTTTACGCCTGCTTCGTTCCTGAAATGAGATAATAGCACCAGTGATGGTTGATCTTCTGGTACCATTTCAGATATCGCCGCTGATGCTCGCGGATATGCATCAGGTCTTCCAGAGAAATGTCTGTAAGACCCGCATCCGCAAAGTATCTTCGTGCCGTATCCTCCGGAACGCCCCCGAGGTTCGGCAGGGCGGCCGAGACCTCTTCATCGTATGAAGACGGCGTAGAGAGGGGATCAAAAACCTTACCAAGAACCTGACTTACGGTTCTGCGGATCTTCGTCGTTGTCTTTCCGTCGTCCCAGACACCATCGATGACGATGACCCGGCCGCCCGGCCGGACCACGCGCTTCCACGACGCAAGGGCGACATCCGGATGCGGAAGCGTCCAGAGAAGGTGGCGGTTGACCACCGCATCGAAACTCTCATCTGCAAACGACGGGTTTTCCGCGTCCCCCTCCCGAAAGATCATCGAAAGCCCCCGATCGGCGTTTTTCTTTCTGCCGACCTCCATCATACCCTCCGAAAGATCGATGCCGGTGACGTCATGACCCATCTCCGTGAGGATCAAGCCCATCGCGCCGGTACCGCATCCGACATCCAGAATGGAGAGGGGATCTCCTTCCGGTAAAATTTTCAGGAATGCATCCATCCAGAGATCTTTTTCCTCTTTCGTCTGCACACCGTGGGAAACATGCAGGTCGTACCGGTCTGCACTCTTATCCCACTTGCTGGTGATGCCGGATTTGATCTCGCTGTCCTCCATCGTCTCCCCCTCAGGATACCGTCATGAACGGACTGAGCTTGTAGTCGTGTGCCGTCGGGTCGTAGGCGAACCCTTGCACATTGTCCCACATGAGAATGGCGACACCGTAGTAGGCGATGTTGATGGTCGCAACATCATCGTACACAATGCCCTCAACATCGCGGAAGTAGGCATACCGCTCCTCCGGGAGGGTGAGGTTGTGGCCCTCCGCAACGAGTCTGTCGACTTCCGGATTGCTGTAATGGCCGCGGTTTGTAGTTCCGTCGGTTGTGTACCAGGTCTTTAAAACATACTCCGGGTCCGGGACCATGGCAAGGTTCGCTGCGATCAGGTACAGGTCCCAGTCGCCTTCGTTCAGCATGGGAGAGATAGCCCCCGTCTCCATGGCAACCTCCGTCACCTCAACACCTACGTCTTTTAAGTTGGCGGAGATTGCCTCAAGCATCGGCACAAGACCGGGCCGCTCGGTGTAGGTGAGCAGTTTGAGGCTCAGCTTCTTTCCGTCTTTGTCGATGTATCCGTCGCCGTCCGTGTCCTTCCAGCCGGCTTCGGCGAGATACTGTTTCGCGAGAGCGGGATCATACGTGTAGGGAACGAGGGTGGTGTTCGCCCAGGTCATCGTCGGCAGGAACGGTCCTGCTGCCGCATCGCCGACACCGTACAGCACGTTGTCCACGATCCCTTCCCGGTCGATTGCATATGCCAGCCCTTTTCTGACGTTCAGATCGTCGAGCGGAGCATGGTCCATATTTAGATCGAGTTTGTAGGTCCGCGGGGTGTTGAACTTCAGCACCTCAACCCCCGAAAGAGCATCCAGCCGGTCGACGCTGCTGTACGGCGGGTCGAAGGTAAGGTCGACATCGTGATTTTCCAGGACCATTGAACGGGTTCCGGGATTCGGGTAGCCCCGGGTGATGATCTTTTCCAGTGTCGGCGTACCGCCCCACCACCCGGTGTGTTTGACCACAACGACCTCACCGGTCTGCTCGTTGAAGGATTCCAGTTTCATCGGACCGGTCCCGATGGTACCGACATAATTTCCCGCAGCGTCATAGGATTTCGGGCTGATGATTGCGGTATCCGGGGAGTGAAGCGCCGCAGGCAGCAACGGGTTTTTCTCGTTGGACCGGATGCGGAGGGTGTACCTGTCCACGATCTCGGAGCCTTTGTAGTCCAGCAGCGTTGTCCTGCCCGGCTGTTTGGCGTTGATGTTCTCGATGGAGAACTTCACGTCCTCGGCCGTCATCTCATCGCCGTTGTGGAACTTCACACCCCCCCGGAGTTTGAACTCCCAGGTGGTGTCGTTGATCATCTTCCAGCTCTCGGCAAGAATCGGTTTAAGGGAGAAGTCCTCCTCGGTACCGACGAGCGTCTCGGTGATGATGATCTTCTCGGTGATCAGCGTTCCGGTGCCGGTGCCCTGATCCAGCTCGCGTGCGTCGACCATCTTATGATTTCCGACGACCAGCACGTTTTTCTCGGCGTTACTGTCGGTACATCCCGCCGCGGCAATGCAGAGAAAAACCGCCGCGAACATACAGAGCAGGGGTGTCGTCTTCATTTACTCGATTCCTTTCCTGCCGGAGATCAGGTAGTAGGTGCCTCTCGGGTTGATCTTTTCGTACCACTTCAGCCGTTTGCGCTGATTCTCCCGGATGCGGGCAAGATCCTGCACCGCGATATCTCCAAACCCTGCATCGGTCAGATACCGGCGTGCGGTCTCCTCCGGAACGCCGCCGAGGTTGGGCAGAGCGGCGCGCACCTCATCGCTGTACCCCTTGTCGCCGTGGGGATGGGCTTCGACGATCCGGGCGATTCCGGAACTTACGCCGCGGCGGACTTTCGCACCGAAAGACCCGTCGTCCCAGACGCCGTCGATGACCATCACGACGCCCCGGGGCTTTAGCACCCGATGCCAGGATGCAAGTGCCGTCTCCGGGTGGGGAAGCGTCCAGAGCAGGTGGCGGTTGATGACCGCATCGAACGTCTCCGGTTCAAACGGCGGGTGTTCGGCATCTCCCGTCAGAAATGTCATCGGAAGGTTCTGCTCCTCCGCTTTTTTTCTGCCGATCGCCATCATGCCTTCTGAGAGATCGATCCCTGCGACGGTATGCCCCATCCCGGCAAGAATGAGCCCCATCGCACCGGTCCCGCATCCGACATCCAGAATGTGCAGAGCGTTTCCGGGGAGAAGTGCGGAAAATACCTCCATCCAGAGTTTTTTCTCCTCGTCGGTCTGAACCCCGTGAGACACATGATTGTCATAGTATCCGGCTTCCGCACTCCAGGTCTGTGCAATGTGCGATTTCATCGCGTTGTCGTCCATGTTCTCTCTCCTGTAAAATCCCTAATTACTCGCTTCAACGGTCTTTTTTGCTCACAGATTCTATAAATCCGTCGTCGGTATCTTCATCTTCGCGTCTCCTACGGTTACGCGGGCAGCGGGCATTCCCGCCGCTCTGTTTGAGAACTTTCTTCCTTCATGCTTCCGCCCTTCCCGGTTCTTTGCGATCGAAAAATGGGTTCATGCCGAGATGGACATGAACGGATCGATCCGGTAGTCGTGTGCGGTCGGATCGAACTTGTAGCCGTTTACGGTATCTTTCATGACGACGGCGACGCCGTAATAGGCGACGTTGATCGTCGGCAGGTCATCGTAGACGATCGCCTCGATCCGGCGGAAGTGGTCGTAGCGTTCGTCAAGATCGCTGATATTGTGCCCCTCTATGATCATGCGGTCGACCTCCGGGTTGCTGTAGCCCGCCGTGTTGCTGGACCCGGTGGTGGTGTACCAGCCCTTCAGGACATACTCCGGGTCGGGGACCATCGCAAGGTTTGTCGCGGAGAGATAGAGGTCCCAGGTGCCGTCGGCCATGGCAACGGTCAGAGCGCTGTTTTCCATCGAGAGCGTCTCGACTTCGATGCCGACGGACTTGAGGTTTGCCGCAATGGCTTCAAGCATCGGCGGCAGTCCCGGGCGCTCGGTATAGGTCACGACCTTCACCTTGAGGTTCTTGCCGTCTTTGTCGACGTATCCGTCGCCGTCCGTGTCGGTCCACCCCGATTCTGCAAGATACTGCTTTGCAAGCGCCGGATCGTAGGTATAGGGTTTCAGGGTGGTGTTCGCCCAGGTCATCGTCGGGAGGAAGACGCCTCCGGCCGGACTCCCTACCCCGTAGAGGACGTTGTCGACGATCCCGTCGCGGTCGATTGCGTGGGATATCGCCTTACGAACGTTCTTATCGTCCATTTGAGGGCGGTTCAGGTTGACGTCGAGTTTGTAGATCCTCGGCGTGTTGTACTTCTCCACGTGAACCCCGTCGAGAGCGTCCAGACGATCAACCTCGCTATAGGGCGGATCGACGGTGAAATCGACCTCTCCGCTCTCGGCAAGCATTGCCCGGGTTGCCGGACTCTCGTAGCCGCGGATGATCATCCGATCAAGACCGGGCTCTCCGCCCCACCACTCGCTGTTCTTGACGACGACAACCTCCCCGGTCTGTTCGTCGAAGGACTCAAGTTTCATCGGACCCGTTCCGATCGGCGTTATAAACTTCCCGGAGGCATCGTATGAATCCGGGTGGATGATCGCCGTGTCCGGATAGTGCAGCGTTCCCGGTACAAGCGGGTTCAACGTGTTTGTGTGGATGCGGAGAGTATAGCGGTCCACCACTTCGGAAGAGTTGTAGTCGAGAAGCGTTGCGGTGCCGGGAGAACTTTCGGCGACCCGGTCCAGAGAGAACACGACGCTCTCGGCGGTCATCTCCTCCCCGTTGTGGAACAGCACCCCTTCTCTGAGGTCGAACTCCCACGTCGTGTCGTTGATCTGCCGCCAGGCGGTGGCAAGGTTCGGCACGAGGGTGAAGTTGGCGTCCGCACCGACAAGGGTCTCGGTCACGATTGCCTTCTCCGTGATGAAGGTGCCTCCGTCGTGCCCGTCTCCGGGATTGATCGACGACACGCGCCACATCTCCCCTACGACAAGGGTGTTTTCCGGACCCGGCCCGGACGATTGGGTCGATGTACACCCGGCGGCCAGCATGCCTGCCGCCAGAATCAGAACGATGAACAATCCACACGTCTTTCTCATTGTTTTACCTCTCTATCGTCAACTCTGTCCCTGCGGGAGTACACGGAAAAGACCCGTCAACATGGCAATTGTCCGGGATCTCGCCCTTACAGAGTATGGTTTCTATTGAGATCCACCGGTCATAAATTTTACTAAATTATATCTTAATGATAATTGATGTGATGAATTCAAGAATTAATATGAAAAACCGGTTTGCTATTGCGGATAATTACGACCTTTTGTTAGGATCTGCTTAAAATATCCGATGATCGAAGATCCCCCATGGCTTAGAGCATTTTCGCATGTGTTTGCCGGGGGAAAGGTCATATCCGGTGAAACAACGGTAATCGAGAGGGCTAAAAGCCTTCGAGGCGCGAGCACAGTGAGCGTGAGCACCGAGGTGTGAATGGGTGTTCCCTCCGGCGTTCCGGGGCAACATCATAGCATGAACTCGTCTTGCCGTTCGGTCGCGGTGCCTCCCCGTTCACGGACCGGTTCGATCCTGCCTGGTTACGAAAGACGCCGTTCCCGGAGTCTCCTCCCGTGGACCCACCAGCCTGCGACCGCCGCGAGGACGACAACGACGATAGCGGCCAGAATCCCGGTGCCGAGCATCGGATCATCCCGGTAGATATTCAGAAGTACGTCGGCCCCGAGGGCGAAGACGAGGCAGGAGGCGAGCGACCCGATGCAGACGCAGCAAAAGACCCGAAACTCTGCCAGTCCAAGCAGCCGGCCGAGGACCGATCCGCTCATCGCCCCGGTCCCCTGGAGCGGGACAAAGACGAGGAGAGTGAGTCCGACCGTCGAAAACCGCCGTAGCCATGCCTGGCTCTCGATGTAGTCTCGGGCTATCGTCATCCCGCTCTCAAGCAGACGGCCGACGAGCGGGACCTTCAGTGCCAGGTCGAAGTTCCAGACGACAAAGAGGGAGACGGCTACGTCAAGGAGGAAGATCACGGCCGTGATGAGCCACCAGGAGTAGCCCGCCAGGATCGCGAGCGGAATGATCGTCTCATGCCCGGCGGGAGGAATGAAATAGGCGATGATCAGCCCGGACATGATGAGGAACCGTTCGTAGGGCTCGGTCAGGTAAAGGGCCGTAACGACGGCCGGGATGATGGCGAGCGGGAGGGTGAATTTCAGGGCACCTATGATGCAGGGATGCATAAGGAGGGTTTTCCAGCGGCCCTGTCCGGAGGTCTCGGTTGTATGGTCGTCTGTGGTCATGGATCGTCGCCCGGGAGGGAGGATCTACCGTTCAAGATAGTGGGCCGAGGATTCCTGCGACTTAAGTTGTGGGAGGAATCGGCCCTTCGCATATCCCGTTATACTTTCACCCCGCGCATGGGTATACTTAATGACGGAGGAAGTCCAACAGATGTTTGTTGCGCTATGGAAGGCACGAAGCAGGAGCATCTCCTGCGGATCACGGCTATACACCTGGCGCAAACGACACCACAGTGCAGCGACATTGCTGCCAGGGCCGCTGTCAACCGGCCTATTGCGGTCCGCTCCCCCGACATCGGGGGAGAGGTGGAATCGTGAAGCCCCTAAAGAGCATGGTGCCACCTACGGTATCATGCCCCCCACTTCAGTGGGGGGTAGTTGACGGTTTGGGACGTCGGGATAAGACATTGTCGGAGCGGGTTCCAGCAGGTTCAAGTTCCCGGAGGGTGAGGATAGGGGAGTATGACTCCTGTTCCTGTTACCCGGTCGCCCCGCACCCTTCCCATCGTCGATCCCGGTACCCGGGAGAGTGCCTTATGCACGATCGCCAATGTCGGGACCGCGCTCGAAACCCTTCGCGAGGTGAGAAAGCACGTTCGCGGCGACCACAAGCGCCGCCTCGACGACGTCGCGGTGATCCTCCGTGCGGTCGCGTTCGACGCCCAGGCAGCCTATGCGATCACCGACGAGGAAGCCCGGGAATTTATCCGAAAGTGCCGTTCCCCGTGAGTCTCGGGCCGCTTATCCGGCGCGGCTTGCACCGGCTTGCAGAGGATTTAACCGGTTCGGCGCCTATCATTGCAGATGAACGAGTCGCTCCGGCAGGTCGTCCATCTTGTCTTCGGCCTCGGGATCGCGGGTTTTGTCCACTTCTTCGACCGCGACATCACCCTCACCGTCCTCATACTCACGCTCTTTGTGGGGTTCATCTTCTCCGACGCCGTCGCCCGGGGCTACACCATTCCGGTCGTCTCCTGGGTCATTGCGGGTCTTGAACGGCGGGATGCCGTTCCGGGCAAAGGGGCCCTTTTCTTCGCTCTGGGGGCGCTCTTCTGCCTTTTCTTCTTCGGCAGAGAGATAGCCTTCGCCGGGCTCGTGGTGCTCTCGCTTCTCGACAGCGTCACCACCCTCGTCGGCGTCCGGTTCGGCAGGACCCGGATCTACAACCATAAATCCCTTGAGGGGACGCTTGCGGGTGTCGCGGTGACGACGGCCGCCCTTTGCCTCCTCGTCCCGCCGGCGGCCGCTCTGGCGACGGCCGCGGTCACGGGCCTTGCCGAACTGGTGAGCCCCGTGGACGACAACCTCGTTGTCCCGGTCGTGGCCTGCCTCACCCTTACGGTACTGCTCTGAAGCAGTGGCGGAACCGTCGAACCGGTCCATCGGGGACTGTATCTGCATGCCCAAAGATTATGAGGCTGGACCCGGGTTTGCCGGAGATTGAGGGCGTGATTAATGCTCCGCTAACCTCTTCGTGCGGTGGTCGCACACCGGGCAGGTGGTGAAGACCCCGCAGGCAGAGCAGTCCTCTCCGGTGCAGGGCTGGACCCGGATCGTAACGCTTGTCCGGGGGAACTCCCGCTTGACGTCGGTCTCTATATGTTTCACGATCCCGTACGCCTCCTCGAGGGTTGCGGTCTTCGGGACGACGAGATGGAGGTCCACGAACCGGTTCGGCCCCGAACGGCGGGTCCGGAGCCGGTGGAAGTTGATGACTGCCGAGCAGTGCTCGTTGATGATCTCCCGGATCCGGGCCTCCTCTTCCGGGGGCAGGCTCCGGTCGACGAGGTCTTCGAACGAACGCCGGATGAGGTCGAATGCCGCCTTCAGGATGATGACGGCGACCGCGAGCGCGATGAGGGCATCGAGGACCGTAAGACCGGTCAGCCGGATCAGAACGAGCCCCGCCACGACCCCGATAGAGGTGTAGACGTCCGTCCGGAGGTGCCAGGCATCGCTTTCAAGCGCGATCGACTCGGTTTTCTTTGCCACTCGCATCAGCCGGGAGGAGACGTAGAAGTTTACTCCGGCCGAGAGCAGCATGACCCCGATACCCAGTCCTAGCGCCTCCACGTTCAGCGTCTCTTCTCCGCCGAGAAGGTTTTGCGCTGCTTCATTGATGATGATGAGTGCGGCGACGAGGATGAGGACCGCTTCAAGAAGGCCGGATATGCTCTCGTATTTCCCGTGACCGAAGGTGTGACACTCGTCGGGGGGCCGGGCCGACTCCCGGACGGAGAAGTAGGCGATGGCCGCTGCTATCAGGTCGATGCCCGAGTGGATTGCCTCGGATATGAGCCCGACCGAGCCGATCGCGATCCCGGCCGCCAGTTTCGTCACGACGAGAAGCGTGTTGGACGCGACCGAGAGGCGTGCGGTCTTCTCTTTCAGCACGCCGTCCCGTCCCGGTGCGTCCAATCCGCCCAGAACGACCCCTCCCATGATTGATGAGTGTTCGCCCTCCACCGGGATAGGGTTTTTCATGCCCGAAGGGGGAGTCCAGAAGGGTCTCTGGCAGTGTTCCCTCCATCACCCGACCGTGAGGATGATGAGCGAGTCGGTCCCCTCCCGCCCGGGAGAGACCCCTTCGGTGAGCACCACGCGCTCGCCGGACCCGATCAGACCGGAGTCCCGGATTGAGTCGAGGATCGCCCCGTGCCAGTATTCCTTCTCGCTCCGGATCAGGAACGGACAGACCCCGTAGGAGAACGCCAGAAACTTGAGGGTTCCCGGGTTCCGGGTGAACGCAAGGATCCAGGCATCGGGTTTGAACCGCGAGATGCTCCGCGGCGTGCTCCCGGAGCGCGTGGGCGTCAGCACGAACCGGATGCCGAGCGCATCCAGCGCCTCGATGACGTTTAAGGAGACGACGTCGTTGACGGTGATCTTCTCCCGCCCCCTCCCCTGCCGGAAGTACTCGAGCGGGCTGCACACCGCCCCGACGGTCGAACGCTTCTCCTCGGTCGACCGGGCGATCTTTGCCATCATCGCGACCGTCTCGGCCGGGTACTTCCCGATGGCCGTCTCCTCGGAGAGCATGACGGCATCCGTCCCGTCGAGGATGGCGTTTGCAACGTCGGTCACCTCCGCCCGGGTGGGCCGGATGTTGTCGGTCATCGACATCAGCATCTGCGTCGCGGTGATCACCGGCCGACCGAGGATGTTGGCCTTCTGGATTATCCGCTTCTGCACCGTCGGGACCTCCTCGATGGGAATCTGGACCCCGAGGTCGCCCCGGGCGATCATGACTCCGTCGGTCTCCCGGAGGATCTCGTCGAGATTTGTGAGCGCCTCCTGCCGCTCGATCTTTGCTATCACCCTGACGGACTTCCCCGACAGGGCCGCGTGCTCCCGGGCTTTCAGGACATCTTCCGCCCGCTCGATGAAGGATATGCTGAAGGTGTCGAGCCCCTCGGAAAGCCCGAAGTCGATGCACTCGCGGTCCCGGTCGGTCACGGCGCTGAGTGCAACGATCCCGCCGCCGCCGACGAGGCTCATCCCTTTGCGCGAGAGGAGGGGCCCGCCGATGATCACCGTCGCCCGGACGTCGTTCTCCCCGACCTCGTCGACCCGGAGCTGAAGGAACCCGTCGCTGAGAAAGATGATGCTTCCCGGCGCGACCAGTTGCGGGAACTGCTCGAAATCGACGGGGATCTGGTCGGGATCGCTCTGAACCGGGGCGGTCGTGAGGGTGACGGTCTCTCCCTTGCGAAGTTCCATGGGCTCTTTAGCGAGGTCGCCGATCCGGATCTTTGGTCCCGGGAGGTCGATCAGGATCGTGACCGGGAGCCCGACTTCGTCCGCGGCGGTCCGGATGTTCCTGATGTTCTCCCGGTGCTCGTCGAACGACCCGTGGGAGAGGTTGAGCCGGGCGACGTTCATACCGGCCCGGATCATCCGGACGAGCACCTCCTGTGAGCGGGATGCGGGTCCTATGGTACAGACGATCTTTGTTTTGTGGTCGGGCAGGCTCATCCGTTTCCGTTTCGTCTGCTCCGATATCTGATGAATTACCTCTTCGAGCATCATAGTACCCTTCGGGTACCGGCACCGGATTAACCTTCGCCCGGGGTGCGGACATGCCGGGTGCGGACGTATCCCTGGGCAATGCGGCAGGGTTCACCCGCGGGAGGGGACCCGGACGGGTCTCTGACTCTCCGATTCCTGCACCGCGATCACCGCGAGTGCCTGTCCGCTCTCGGCGCTGTATTCGCCGATGCGGCGGTGGACGTGCTCGATCATGCCTCCGGTGGTGATGATGAGCGAGTCTTCTCCGATGAGGGCTTTTAAGATGCACTTGTCGATGACGCCGTAGGTGTATTCGAGAAGAATCCGCTCCCGGTTGGCGAACTCCTTGGCACGGGTTCCCATCGCCCCGACGTGCTCGGCCGTGCTCCGCTCGATGAACGCCTTCAGTTCGTCGCCGCCGATCCTGTCGGCGTTGCAGAGGTAGATCTTTCCGGTTTTGTCCCGAGCCGGGGCGCGGCCGCGCGTCTCCCGTTCGATCCTGTCGGTGAACTCAAGCACGCTCTTCGGGGGAACGCCCCGGTCGATGACTCCCCGGAGACCGAGTTCGTTGTAGAGGTCGAGGAGGGCGGGCGGTTTCAGCCTGGCGGCCGCGAGGAGGGTGTGATCCGAGAAGACCTCTTCCGGCGGCCCGCAGGCGAGGACGCGCCCGTGCTCCATGAGGATGATTGTGTCGGCCCAGCGGTAAGCCAGTTCTACGTCGTGCGTGGATATCAGCACCGTCCGGCCGCCGGCGGCGAGTTCGTCGAGGAGTTCCATCACCTCTTCGGAACTTGCGGGATCGAGGGTATTGGTCGGCTCGTCGAAGACAAGGACCGCCGGTTCCATTGCGAGGATGCCCGCGATGGCAACCCGTTTCTTCTCGCCGCCGGAGAGGTGGTGGGGCGGCCGTTTCTCGTAACCCCGGAGCCCGACGTAGCCGAGCGCGTCCCGGACGGCACGCCGGACGGCGTCGGGCGATAGGCCGAGGTTCACCGGTCCGAAGGCCACGTCCGCTTCGACGGTCGGGGCGATGATCTGGACGTCGGGGTTCTGGAAGACGAACCCGACCCGCCGGCGGAGGTCCCGGAGGCTCCGGTTGTCGTAGGCGAGCGGCCGGCCGGAGAAGCGGACTTCTCCCGAAGCGGGCCGGAGCATCCCGTTGAGCATCAGGAGAAACGTCGATTTTCCGGCACCGTTCGGGCCGACAATGGCGGTCTTTGACCCGGGAGTGATCCGGACGCTCACTCCGGTGAGGGCGGCCGGACCGTTTGGGTAGGTATAGGTGACGTTGTCGGTTTCAAGCAGTGGTGTCGTCATATGAGTGTCAGACCTCCGGTTCGGAGCGATACGCCCGCGACGGCGCCGATGTAGATCAGGGTCGTTGCGAGCGCGAGGCCGGATACCGGCCGGGTTTCGCCGGGTATCCCGAATTTCCCGTCGTAGCAGCGTGCGTCCATCGCAAGGACCAGGGCTTCGCCGCTCTCCCAGGTCCGGAGGAAGAGCGCCCCGGAGAGCATCCCGAACGAATGCACCGACTCCCGGAACCGGCCGTAGCCGAGGCGCATCACCTGCGAGCGGTAGATCTGGCCGGCCTCCTCGATGAGGATGAAGATGAACCGGTAGGTGAGCATGACGAGATCGATGAAGACGGCGGGCACCCGGAGCCTCCGGAAGATATCGAAGACCTCGGTCATCGGCGTCGTGAGCGCGATGAAGAACAGCGAGCACATGCCCCCGAAGACCCGGGCGAGGAGGAGGACGGCGAGATTCGCACCGTCCGCCGTAACTGCAAGGGGGAGGCCGGGGACCTCGAAGAGCACCGTCCCGCTCCCGGTGATGAAGAGAACCACGGCGATGCTCATCACCGCGAACGAGACCGGGATGAGGAGGATGCGGGCGTAAAATCGCGCGGGGATCTTTGCGAGGATAAGGATTGAGGCGCTCATCGAGGCCGCGACCAGAAGAGGGGCGACGGGGCCGGGAGACGAGATGCAGAGGAGGATGCTCGCAAGCCCGATAAGGAGCTTGAGAGCCGGGCTTACCTGACGGAGACCGTTTTCCTGGGCAAAGTCTTCGAGCACCTCATGCATTTGTGTCTCCTATCTTGCGGTACAACCAGAAAAATCAGGCGGTTTTTCTGTTGCCCTTCCAGTAGCCGAAGATGTAGCCGATGACTATCGCACCGACGGCGGCCTGCAGGGCGAAGAGGAGCGACTCAATCTCACCGCTCGGGGGCTCCCAGAAGGGCTCGATCCAGGGTTCGTAACCGGAGGACTCGATGAGCTCGGCGGCTTCGCCGTCGGCCCCGCCCCAGGCTTCCTCCCCGGAAGCCCGGATCGCGGCATCCTGGACGAGGAAGACAGCGGCAAAGATGAGGATGAGCGCGACGACCGCGATCTCCATGCCGTACTTCATGCCGCGGCCTCCCGGAGTTTCTGGATAGTCGCCTCAGGGAGGAGGTTTAAGCGGGTGAGGATCTCGGGCTTGAGCTGGACGATGTACTTGAAGACCAGCGCAATGACCGCACCTTCGATGATGGCGAGCGGGACCTGGGTGACGGCGAAGATTGCGGCAAAGGCCGAAAAGGCCCCGAAGAACCCGACGGTTCCCGGGAACGCGAGCGCGAGCTGGATCGAGGTGACGACGTAGGTGATGAGGTCGGCGAGGGCTGCGGCAACGAAGACCGTCGCATAGGTGTTCGCCCCCATTCGAGTCCCGGCCTTATAGACGAGGTACGCGACGAGCGGACCTGCGATTCCCATCGAGAAGACGTTCGCCCCGAGGGTGGTGATCCCGCCGTGCGCGAGGAAGACCGCCTGGAAGATGAGGACGATCAGCCCGAGGACGGCGGCGACGAAGGGGCCGAAGAGGACGGCGCCGAGCCCGGTTCCCGTGGGGTGGGAGCAACTCCCGTTGAACGAGGGGAGTTTGAGCGAGGAGAGAACGAAGACGAAGGCGCCCGCAACCGCAAGGAGCGGCAGGGTTTCCCGTTTTTCCTTGACGAGCCTGTTCACCTGGTAGAGCCCGATGATGATGAAGGGCAGGGAGACGAGGAACCATATCTCCCACCAGGGGCTTGGTAAGAATCCTTCCATAATATGCATGATTTCTCCACCTGGACCGCCATAGCAACGGCCCATCCAGATCACTTGTTTTAGTGCAAATTACCTTGGTATATGTTAGTTATTCCCGGTCATATTTATCCCCTGCGATATTCAACACTACTGGAGTGATATGCGTTCGATTTCGAGAGTTCTCGTCGCGGGAACCCATAGCGGCTGCGGCAAGACCACGCTCGCAAGCGGCCTGATGGCGGCGCTCGCCGCCCGGGGGCTTGTCGTCCAGCCGTTCAAGGTGGGTCCGGACTTCATCGATCCCACGCACCATTCGGCCATCTGCGGCCGCGTGTCGCGCAATCTCGACCCGTTCATGATGGGGGAGGCGGGGGTGCGGGAGACATTCGTCCGGGCATGTGCCGGCGCCGATGTCGCCGTCGTTGAGGGCGTGATGGGGCTCTACGACGGGATCGATGGCGGCGACGTCGCGAGCACGGCACACGTCGCGAAGATCCTCGACGCCCCGGTCCTTCTCGTCGTGGACGCAAAAGGGGCGTCCCGGAGCGTCCATGCGGTTGTCCGGGGCTACGCGGAGTTTGATCCCGGGGTCCGGGTCGCCGGGGTTGTCTTCAACCGGGTCGGGAGCCCCCGTCATCGGGCGCTGATCGCGGCTACGGAAAGCCTCCCGGTCTACGGGTGGGTCCCCCGGCGGGACGACCTCGTCGTCGGGAGCCGGCACCTCGGCCTCGCGATGGCGGCTGAGACCGGGACGATGGCGGGATTCGGTGCGGTGGTGGAGGAGACGTGCGATCTCTCCGGGGTCCTGGACCTCGCGCGGGCGGCCCCGCCCCTCCCTGCGCCGGCGGAGGCCACGGAGAAGCCGGATGTCGGAGTCCGGATCGGCGTCGCGAACGATGCGGCGTTCTGCTTTTACTATGCCGACAACCTCGACCGGCTCAGGCGGGCCGGGGGGGAGCCGGTCTTCTTCTCACCGATAGCGGACCGGCTTCCGGATGTCGACGCCCTCTATCTCGGGGGTGGTTACCCGGAGCTCCACGCGGAGGCGCTTATGTCTTCCCGGTGCCGGGAGGACGTGCACCGGGCGGTCGACGACGGCATGCCGGTCTACGCGGAGTGCGGCGGGCTTGTCTACCTCACGGAGCGGCTCACGGTCGGCGACGACGATTACCCGATGGCGGACGTCCTCCCGGCATCGGCCGCGATGACGAACCGCATCCAGGCCCTCGGTTACGTGGAGGCCCGGGCTGTCGGCGGTTCGCCGGTGCTTGCACCGGGTTCAACCTTCCGGGGCCACGAATTTCACTACTCCCGTCTTGACTGCGCTTCCGATACGAGATTTGCCCTGGAACTCCTCCGGGGCCGGGGAATCTGCAACGGCCGGGACGGACTCACCGTCCAGAACGTGGTCGGGCAGTACACCCACGCTTATTTCCCGGAGGGGTTCGCAGAAACGCTGGTGCGGGCCGCCGGGACATACCGGCGGGTATAGGACGGGTCCTCGTGCTTCGCCGGTGCGGAAAAAAAGGGGTTAGAAGGTGACGATGACTTCCCCGGAGAACCCGGACGTCATCGACTGGTAGGTGTAGTTACCCGGGGTGCTGAAGGTGTAATTGTACGATCCTCCCGGCTCGATCATCCCGGAATCGAAGAATGCCGCTTCTCCGGTTGCCGAGACGGTCTGGTTCGTCGAGGCGTCGTTGGTCCATTCTACCGTGGTGTCGGCAGGAACGGTGATTGTGTTCGGCACATACCCGTTGTCGGTGATGGAGATGGTCTCGTCAGCGGCGACCGCCCCCGGCGGTCCCGGCGGGGTCTCGGTCGCGTTCGCGTCGGCGGTGGTCATCGGGGTTTCGGTACCTACGGTCGTTGTCGTCGTCATCGGGGTTTCAGTGCCTGTAGCCCCGGTTTCTGCTGGTGTTTCGGTGCCCGTTGTGGTTCCGGTCTCTATCGGGGTTTCAGTGCCCGCGATCGTCTCGGTTTCTGCTGGTGTCTCTGTCCCTATCGGTGTTTCAGTTTCCATCGGGGTTTCGGTCAGTCCCGGTGTTGTGCCGGGGGTCGCCGTCTCGTTGCCCGAAGGCTGCACACACCCTGCGATCATGATGCTCGCGATCACCATGAGGGCAAGGATACCAAACATTCTCTTCATGGGGTGGATGATGCCTCTTTGCGTAGATAAACTTTACCCTCCTCTGAAAACTGAGCCTGTATTGGTCAAATCTTTTACAGCAGCGTTGTGTCCCGGCATCATGGAATTGAGCGACGTTTATTTACCGTTATGCCTGGAAAGCCCTGTAGATCTCACCTTAGACTGAATAGCCGTCAGTGAGTCCGGATCGAGGACTGGACCTGTGTTGCCCACCCCGGACGCTATGTTCTTTGGGTCCGTGGTGCCGCACCGGAGCGTATCTGCAGCTGAAGATATTTATAGCCGGGCACGGATAGGACGGCCCATGACGGCACTGGGCAAGCGCAGGTTCGGGAAGACCGGGCGTGGGGTTACCCCCGTGGGGCTCGGGGGAGAGGGTGTCCTTCGGACGTACGGGCGGCATGCGGAGGCAAACGCCGTCATTATGGAAGCGCTCAATCAGGGGATAACCTATTTTGACTCGGCGAAGGTCTACGCGGAGAGCGAGGACTACTACGGTGAGGTCTGGCGAAGCCGTCCCGACCTCCGGACATCAGTCTTTCAGGCAAGCAAATCCGCGAGCAGGAACCATGCGGATGCCGAGATGGACCTCCAGGAGACCCTTCAGAAGATGGGCATCGCGACCCTCGACCTCTGGCAGATCCACGATGTCCGGACCTTCGCCGAGGTCCGGGAGATCGAAGGAGCGAGCGGTGCCCTTGAGGCATTTATCGAGGCGAAGGAGTCCGGCATCGTCCGGCAGATCGGGGTGACGGGACACCACGACCCGGATGTTCTCTCGCACGCGGTGGAGAACTGGCCGGTCGATGCCGTGATGATGCCCGTAAACCCGGTGGAAGGTGCACTCGGGGGTTTTCTCTCCTCGACGCTCACGACCGCAAGGGAGCAGGGGGCTGCGGTCATCGGGATGAAGGTGCTCGGCGGGTCGAATTTCCTTGTTCCTGATGCGGGGGTGACGCCGGAGGCCCTCATCCGCTACGCCCTTGCCCAGGAGATCTCCGTTGCAATCGTCGGCTGTTTTACACCCGCCGAGGTGCAGGCGCTTGCCGCCGCCGGGAGGAGCGATCCGTTGCCCGACGACGACGCGGAGGCGCTCATTGAAGCGTTTCGCCCCTACGCCCGCGAGGTTGCGTACTACCGGGGGCCCCTGTGAGATCTCCTCCGGCCGGTTTTCTATATCTGCTGAAGGCGCCAATATACCGTGAGGGATACTGCCATGACAACCAGGGAATCGGACCGGGACCGCATCGCCGCATCTCCGGACGCGGTCATCGTGCTGGTCGTGCTCGTCATCTTCCTGGACATGATGATCTACGGCCTCCTCATCCCGGTCTTTCCGCAGTATGCCCCCCGGCTCGGGGTGGACGAATCGGTCATCGGGCTCATCTTCGGGCTCTACGCCGCCATGCTCCTCATCTTCTCCATCCCGATGGGCCTCCTCTCCGACCGTGTGGGCCGCCGCCCCCTCATCATCGTCGGGATGCTCCTCCTGGCCCTCGCGACGGCTCTCTTCGGCGTCTCGACCACGGTCGTGCACCTGGTCGTTGCCCGGACGGTCCAGGGGATAGCGGCTGCGGCAACATGGTCCGCGGGGCTTGCGCTCCTTGCCGAGACCTGCGACCCGGCCTGTCTCGGGGAGAGGATGGGGATCGCGCTCTCGGCGGTCGGGGTCGGGACCGTCCTCGGACCGGTTTTCGGCGGGCTGCTCTTCGAGTATCTGGGCTATGCCGCCACCTTCCTCATCCCGGCGGTGCTGGTGGCCGCGGTCGGCCTCCTTGTCTTCGCCGTCCCGGTGCGCACCGCAAGATCGGAGGAAGGTCCGGGGCGGTCGTCGATGTTGCCCCCGGGAAACCTCGTTCCGCTTGCAGCCTGCGCGGCTGCTATCATCGCGGTTGCCGGGACCTATGGTGTCGTGGACCCCTACCTCCCGGTCTACCTGCACGCCGCCTTCTCGGCCTCCCCGGCGACGATCGGATTCGTCTTTGCGGTGCTGGCGGTTGCGGCAATTTTCGCCATGCCGGCCGCAGGACGGGTCTACGACCGTTACGGGGGCAGCCGCTACCTCATCGGCGGCGGGCTCATTCTCTCGGGAATTGCAATTGCCGCCGCCATGCGGGCGCCGACCCTTGCGCTCGTCGCCGTCGCCGTCTTCGTGCTGGGGGTCACGCTGAGTTGCGTCGTGGTGTCGGTGGTGCCGATCCTCTCCGGCATCTACCGCAACCATGGTTCGCAGGGCGCTGCCTACGGCATCTACAACACTCTCTACTCGGTGGGGCTCTCGGTCGGCCCGTTCGTGGGTGCCGGTCTTGCGGCGAGGTTACCGTTGCCAGCGATATTCCTGCTGCAGGCGGCGGTCCTCACGGTTATGGGTGTGCTCGGCTGGTTTGTCATCGGGAGGCTCGGGTGGCGTTAAGTTATGTTCATCATGCCGCGGGGCCAACAGATCCTGGATCGATGATACCATGCCGATTGAACTCCGCTACCATGTCCCGGAACTACTGATCGTCTTCTTTGGCTTTGTCTTCCTGGTCGCGGCCTTTGGGGTTGTCGGCGGTGAGGCGGGGACGTTTCTCTCCTCCGCACTTGATGTGGCGCTCTTTGTCGTTCTCGCGATGCTTGTCTACCTGGCGGAGGACCGGTACCGTGTGTTCCGGTGGGTCGCCGTCGCCTGGCTCTTCGTTCTCATCGGGGGGCTTGCGGTCGCTGCGGCCGGTATCGGGGTGATCTCGATCCTGCCGGCAGAGGTGCTCACGACCGGAGAACTCGACCCGGACGCGGTCACGCTTGCCCTGGCCGCGGATGTGGCGCTTCTCCTCCTCGGCGTCCTTGTCGCGGGGCTTGCAAGCCTCATTGGGTTTTCCCGAAGGTTCCGGGTCCGGCTTGCCCGGTACCTTCCCTTCGACCCGGACTCCCTCCTTCATACGGTTGCGCTCGTGGTCGTCATTGCCCTGATCCTGATACCGCCGGTACCGCTCCTGGTGACGGGAGGTCCGCCCTTCCTCTCGCCGCAGTTCCTCGACCTCCTGCTCGAGTCCGGGGACCTCCTCGCGGACACGGTCACGCTGAACGCCTACACCCTCTTCTGGACGCTCATCGGCTCGTTCTTTATTGCGGGGGCCTACGTCCGCCGTACCCCCGGCGAGACCCTGAAACGGCTCGGGCTCGTCCGGCCGACGGGAAGGGAGGTCGTTCTTGCCGTTGCCGGAGCTCTCGCGCTGGTCCTCGCGTTCCACTTCATCGACCCGGTGCTTGCTACGCTGGTGGGCTGGCTCGGTCTCCCGGTCACCGACGGGGAGGCCGTCAACCTGCTTTTTTCCGGCTCGCTCACC
Organism: Methanoculleus sp. UBA291; assembly: GCF_002499755.1. Taxonomy (NCBI): domain Archaea; kingdom Methanobacteriati; phylum Methanobacteriota; class Methanomicrobia; order Methanomicrobiales; family Methanomicrobiaceae; genus Methanoculleus; species Methanoculleus sp. UBA291. The sequence continues at coordinate 77,958 of NZ_DANC01000007.1, forward strand.
CTGCCCGGGATCATCATGGCGTCCATTGCGGCAGGTTTCGGCGAGGAGGTGAGCATCCGCGGTCTGCTCCAGCCCCGGTTCGGCATCCTTCTCCCGGCACTCCTTTTTGCGTCGCTCCACGCATTCCAGTACAGCTGGGACGGGATCATCTCGGTCTTCCTTGCGGGGATCGTTTTTGCCTATATCCGCCGCTACTCAAACACTACGACGTCGGCGATCACGCATACGGTCTACGACCTGGTGCTTTTTTCCCTGCTCCTGGCCGGGATGTCGTCGTGAGCGGGACCCCGGGTTCAGTCGGGGAAAAGTGGGTCGGCGACGTCACCATCCGATATGGTTTCCGTCGCAGAACGGTTTGTTCCACGATCTCCCGCACCGGCAGAGCGTAACCCGGTTTCGGATCGTATAGGTTCTTCCGTCGGCGGACTCGACAGGGATTCCGCCGCGGACCCAGAGCGGTCCATGTTCGCTTCTGGCGGGGTTCTCTACCACGACAACGGAGCGTTCAAGAACGGGCTCGATCGTCTCTCCCGTCTTGCGGTCGCGGAGAACGAGCCGGCCGGAAGGACAGTTGCACGCTTCTTCTACTGCCGTGTCCCGGGCGGATGGGACGTTGGACTGTTCCGTGAGGTTCCAGATCCCCCCGGCCCGCATGCAGAACCGTGCGTGTACACAGAGCCCTTCATAATCGGTCAGTTCCAGTTCCGGTCCTCTGATGAGGGTCGGGCTCTGGAGATACGGTTCATTCCCGGCGGTTTCGGTACCGTCAAAGTGGACCTTTTCATGTGTCCCGTCACAATAGGGTTTGTTCTTCGAATGTCCGCAGCGGCATAAGGCATACTCTTCCTGCAGAGGATACTCCTCCACCTTTCGCCATGAACGGCAGTCGCTCTCGTCATCGTAGGAGATCTCCATCGTCATGAGCGGGACACCCCCGGTCACGATATATGGACCATTTCTGCTCACCTGAATCTTCATGGTCTCTTCCTTTCCGTTTTTTTGTATTATCCGTCACGGTCGCGCTCTTTTTACGGGGCGATCTCGGGTCTATTATGAGTCGAGAATAAAAGGGTTCCGTCCTAACTTTTCTTCACGATAAAACTGGAAACAATGCCCACGTCATATCCGTGCCCGATTTGCTACAATCAACTGTCCTCGGACCTTTGGATCGGGGTTCGGGCATCTCCTGAAGATTGTTCCTGCGCCTCCAAGATGTATCTGTAAGCACGTGCCCGGAACTCGATATTCTGGGGGTTTCTCGGATCGGCATGGAGTGAATGCCCGCAACGTTTGTAGACGGCCTCATGATGGTGTAATTCTGCTGCTTATGGGTCGCCGCCCGGTCCTTGATCCTGGTAAAATTTCCCCGGCACGATCACGTCGACGTTGTTTTGGAAAATACGGTCATACGGGGTCCGGCCAGTGCTTCCGGTACATCTTCGACCGGTGAACCAACTTCGTAGTGGGGAACCTCGCGAAGGTGCCGCGAGTGTCGGAACCCTTTTTACTCGTTTCGGGAGGAGGGTATCGTGCTATTTTGGATATGCTTCTGATCGTTGCGGACGCGAACCGTCGACGTGAGTGTTACTGCGTCGCCACATCGCCTGCAACTCGGCGCGCACCTCCTCCAGGACATACAGGCGGCCTGCTCTGATGTTTCGAGAGACTCCTCGACTCCCCGATAACTTCTTTGATCAGGGGCTCTCTTTGTCCTCGGCGGTCCCCATAAGCCGCCCTCATGAGACCTTTGGCGATGTTATCAGCGTCGTCTCATCCTCAATCCCTATCGGTCTCATCAGCTGAGACGGACCCCGCGTCCGAAGACCGGCCGCCCCTCAGTTAGTTTCAATCCCTATCGGTTTTCTCATCAGCTGAGACCGGTCTGCTCCAGGTTGAACACATGGTAGTACCGCATGTTTCAATCCCTATCGGGTTTTCTCATCAGCTGAGACATCTTCCAGGAGGAGAAGGGCGTGATCTGCCGGTACGTTTCAATCCCTATCGGGTTTTCTCATCAGCTGAGACTGCTCTACCCGCTGCAGATCCACTTCCAGAACATGATGTTTCAATCCCTATCGGGTTTTCTCATCAGCTGAGACGTATGCCCGGGAAAGGGGCATGCCCTCAACGCGGAGGTTTCAATCCCTATCGGGTTTTCTCATCAGCTGAGACGCGCGGAGGGGGTATGATGTCGGGGACTAAGCGATGGTTTCAATTCCTATCGGGTTTTCTCATCAGTTGAGACCTCCTCTGGGCTGTAGAGGCCAGAGATCGAGAACGGTTTCAATCCCTATCGGGTTTTCTCATCAGCTGAGACGAACTCGTTGTCCGTCGCACCCTTCGCGAACATGTGTTTCAATCCCTATCGGGTTTTCTCATCAGCTGAGACGAGCCAGTATCAAGCGCCATACCGCCGACGATCTGTTTCAATCCCTATCGGGTTTTCTCATCAGCTGAGACGGTAGCACAATCGCGTCGATGAGTGTTACTGAGTAAGTTTCAATCCCTATCGGGTTTTCTCATCAGCTGAGACCTGTTCTCCCGGACCACCCCCGCCCCCGCCGCGATGTTTCAATCCCTATCGGGTTTTCTCATCAGCTGAGACTGCAAGGGGGGGAGCATGCTCTCCCGGGATGACATAGTTTCAATCCCTATCGGGTTTTCTCATCAGCTGAGACGGGCTGCCTCGAGTCGAGGTCGTGGTCTACGAGAGGTTTCAATCCCTATCGGGTTTTCTCATCAGCTGAGACGACGGTCGCGGCGGCGATGCTGCCGGCGAAGGTCATGTTTCAATCCCTATCGGGTTTTCTCATCAGCTGAGACTCAGGCATGAGCAGCCCTGGACAGCGCCGAACCAGGTTTCAATCCCTATCGGGTTTTCTCATCAGCTGAGACCCTAATGGCCAGAGCGTAGAGGGGCGATTGTGGGAGTTTCAATCCCTATCGGGTTTTCTCATCAGCTGAGACGACGAACAGAAGGCACGGGCGGCGGCTGCGCAGACCTGTTTCAATCCCTATCGGGTTTTCTCATCAGCTGAGACTCGACCATGAGGAGGGCCTGGTCCACGTCGCCATGTTTCAATCCCTATCGGTTTTCTAATCAGCTGAGACAACAACCGAGAGAAGGTCAAGGTGATCCGGGAAGTGTTTCAATCCCTATCGGGTTTTCTCATCAGCTGAGACACGAGGGATTCACGTTTGTCTGGGCGCGAGAGGTGGCGTTTCAATCCCTATCGGGTTTTCTCATCAGCTGAGACGAGCTCGGGGATTGATATGGCCTGCAAACACTGCAAAGTTTCAATCCCTATCGGGTTTTCTCATCAGCTGAGACGTTCCTCTCGCTCCTGCCGGCAGACAGCGAGGTTTCAATCCCTATCGGGTTTTCTCATCAGCTGAGACGGATCGGGCGCCCAAGGGTTCCGGGCGCGCTCCTCGGTTTCAATCCCTATCGGGTTTTCTCATCAGCTGAGACAATATGATCATCAGGCCGAATAATAATTTTGCGAGTTTCAATCCCTATCGGGTTTTCTCATCAGCTGAGACCCCCTATGATACTGCTCCACTTTCTGGTTAATGTCGTTTCAATCCCTATCGGGTTTTCTCATCAGCTGAGACCAGAATCGACATCAGGGGTGGTTTAAATATCGCACAGTTTCAATCCCTATCGGGTTTTCTCATCAGCTGAGACGGATGGTTTGTCGGGCTCAAAGCGGTAGATTTTAATGTTTCAATCCCTATCGGGTTTTCTCATCAGCTGAGACTGGATGATGACCCCTTCCGCCTCGCCTGCGATCTGTTTCAATCCCTATCGGGTTTTCTCATCAGCTGAGACCTTGCGGCGGGGTGACGTTGACGCCCATCTACCGCACGTTTCAATCCCTATCGGGTTTTCTCATCAGCTGAGACTCAGGTCCTCTGCAGCTTCGTTGATGGCACGCTGGTTTCAATCCCTATCGGGTTTTCTCATCAGCTGAGACATAACTGGGGCGGCGTTCTTGCCCCACCACTGCCCTGGTTTCAATCCCTATCGGGTTTTCTCATCAGCTGAGACCATCCATAACGAAGTTATGGCATGTGACGTAACGGTTTCAATCCCTATCGGGTTTTCTCATCAGCTGAGACGCCGCCGCCCTTGCCGACGCCCCTCTCCCGTTCATCGTTTCAATCCCTATCGGGTTTTCTCATCAGCTGAGACAAGATCCCGGAGAGCGAATGGCATCGACAATCCGGGTTTCAATCCCTATCGGGTTTTCTCATCAGCTGAGACTGCTGGATATCGCCTACAAGCCCGGCACCGAGTACGTTTCAATCCCTATCGGGTTTTCTCATCAGCTGAGACTAGGTGCGGTGGTGCACTTAGTGCAGATATTCTCAGAGTTTCAATCCCTATCGGGTTTTCTCATCAGCTGAGACCCTGCCCCCTTTGGGACCGGATCAGGAGTGGTTCCGTTTCAATCCCTATCGGGTTTTCTCATCAGCTGAGACCAGATTTTCGCGCCCGGGATGAACTGGAACTCTTGGTTTCAATCCCTATCGGGTTTTCTCATCAGCTGAGACCAAAGCCACGGCGACAATCCAGCCTCTCGACGAGTTTCAATCCCTATCGGGTTTTCTCATCAGCTGAGACTGTATCAACTCATCACCGGCAGGATGCTGGGGGATGGTTTCAATCCCTATCGGGTTTTCTCATCAGCTGAGACTCACTGTCTCGGACCGGACACCTATCAGTGCGAGTGCGTTTCAATCCCTATCGGGTTTTCTCATCAGCTGAGACTACCGATCAGGTATTTCCGATACCGGTACAGCAGGGTTTCAATCCCTATCGGGTTTTCTCATCAGCTGAGACTCCGATCTCCTCGCGTTCCGGGACTGGTACCGTTAGTTTCAATCCCTATCGGGTTTTCTCATCAGCTGAGACTTGAGCGTCATCGTGTTTCGGCAGGCATATATACCGTTTCAATCCCTATCGGGTT
>NZ_DANC01000007.1:83220-93506 GCF_002499755.1 Methanoculleus sp. UBA291
GTTTTCTCATCAGCTGAGACCGCGACCTTGCGGGACTCTCGTGTATCCATTTGCCTGTTTCAATCCCTATCGGGTTTTCTCATCAGCTGAGACAGGGCGCGGTCTACGATCTGTGGGACGAGAGTCAGGTTTCAATCCCTATCGGGTTTTCTCATCAGCTGAGACGCACCCGGTTCACGGCAGCGAGACCGGAACGAACCTGTTTCAATCCCTATCGGGTTTTCTCATCAGCTGAGACGTCCGGGCGAATTCGGTGAGGTCGGCGGTTCCAGTGTTTCAATCCCTATCGGGTTTTCTCATCAGCTGAGACGCGGCGCGTGGGACTACTCCACGTTTATCCCCGTGTTTCAATCCCTATCGGGTTTTCTCATCAGCTGAGACCAGCGGCCGGTCTTGAGGGAGCGGTGAAGATCGCTGTTTCAATCCCTATCGGGTTTTCTCATCAGCTGAGACCCTCCTGCTCGACGCTCTCGGGGAGCCGAACGCGGTTTCAATCCCTATCGGGTTTTCTCATCAGCTGAGACGTGGTTGATAGGACAGGTCCGGCCGGTCGTCAAGCGTGTTTCAATCCCTATCGGGTTTTCTCATCAGCTGAGACGCAGAATGCCTTCGGGGGTTGTTCTGCGGGCGGGTTGTTTCAATCCCTATCGGGTTTTCTCATCAGCTGAGACACCTTTGCGACCGGCGGCACGACCCTCACGCTCTTGTTTCAATCCCTATCGGGTTTTCTCATCAGCTGAGACACAACTAATATACCTCGGAACAAACTCACAAAACAGTTTCAATCCCTATCGGGTTTTCTCATCAGCTGAGACATGAGGCCGAACGCGACGGCATGCACCTCCTCGTAGTTTCAATCCCTATCGGGTTTTCTCATCAGCTGAGACGGAAATGCGATGGAGGTCTTCCTGGATGGCGAGTTTCAATCCCTATCGGGTTTTCTCATCAGCTGAGACGCCACTTCGGAGGCTTCGATATGTCTAGACTAGCAAGTTTCAATCCCTATCGGGTTTTCTCATCAGCTGAGACCTCGCACCGTTCCGGGGAGACGAGCCCCGACCCGTGTTTCAATCCCTATCGGGTTTTCTCATCAGCTGAGACACCCCCTCGGCACGGACCCGCTCAGACACCGGGATGTTTCAATCCCTATCGGGTTTTCTCATCAGCTGAGACCTACCGAATCGATAAGATCGAGCACCACCGTACCCCAGTTTCAATCCCTATCGGGTTTTCTCATCAGCTGAGACAAACCGATCCCGGATCTCGTCGAGGGTCGCCGCCTGTTTCAATCCCTATCGGGTTTTCTCATCAGCTGAGACCTCAGGGCAGTTAAATTTACCGGAACGGCTGGAGACAAGTTTCAATCCCTATCGGGTTTTCTCATCAGCTGAGACGTTTCCCGTCAAAACGTTATGAGTTTGCATCTGTCATTGTTTCAATCCCTATCGGGTTTTCTCATCAGCTGAGACGGCCTCCGGCCTCCTGGCGGGCTACATCGTCTTTGTTTCAATCCCTATCGGGTTTTCTCATCAGCTGAGACGGCAGGACTCCGCCCCGATAGGGATCCGCTGGAGGGTTTCAATCCCTATCGGGTTTTCTCATCAGCTGAGACTCGGTAATTGCAGGGTATCGCAGCAGAGAAATGTTGTTTCAATCCCTATCGGGTTTTCTCATCAGCTGAGACCTTCAACGGTCTCCTTTCTGACGTTGACGGTTCGAGTTTCAATCCCTATCGGGTTTTCTCATCAGCTGAGACGTTGTCGGCCTCCGGCGGTACAGGATGGCGCACCGAGTTTCAATCCCTATCGGGTTTTCTCATCAGCTGAGACCCATCCATCCATCCATCCATCAAGAGACTTAAGGGTTTCAATCCCTATCGGGTTTTCTCATCAGCTGAGACTTGGAGTTTCGGGTACTCATCCCGGATAGCCAGGATGTTTCAATCCCTATCGGGTTTTCTCATCAGCTGAGACACGCGCTCCGGGACATCCGCATCAACGTCACCACCAGGTTTCAATCCCTATCGGGTTTTCTCATCAGCTGAGACATGTTGGTTATAGCCGTAGTAACATCTACCATACTTGTTTCAATCCCTATCGGGTTTTCTCATCAGCTGAGACTGGGCTCCTCCGCGCGAGGGGAAGACTTACTTCTGGTTTCAATCCCTATCGGGTTTTCTCATCAGCTGAGACCTCAAGATCCTGGCCACTGGTCGCGGGCTCACCCGTTTCAATCCCTATCGGGTTTTCTCATCAGCTGAGACGCCTCGCGGAAGGTTGTTTCCCATCCGGTCATTGAGTTTCAATCCCTATCGGGTTTTCTCATCAGCTGAGACCACCTCCAACCCCCCCGGGGACGGTTGACCAGGGCCGGTTTCAATCCCTATCGGGTTTTCTCATCAGCTGAGACCCATCGGTAGTTGCAGGGGATCTCAGCAGAAAATGGTAGTTTCAATCCCTATCGGGTTTTCTCATCAGCTGAGACGGAAGCGTGCCGTCTCCCCCGACGACTTCATAGGTGTTTCAATCCCTATCGGGTTTTCTCATCAGCTGAGACTATAGGTGGCCACCGACTCCGTGAGTTGATCCCCGTTTCAATCCCTATCGGGTTTTCTCATCAGCTGAGACAGGACAAAGGAAAATATGACCGCACCAGTATAAAGGTTTCAATCCCTATCGGGTTTTCTCATCAGCTGAGACCGGTCGGGGTTGGTTTCGATGGAAAACCGATATACTGTTTCAATCCCTATCGGGTTTTCTCATCAGCTGAGACGTACTCGATGCCACCGGGGACCTACTCGCCGGATAGTTTCAATCCCTATCGGGTTTTCTCATCAGCTGAGACGGAAAAGCGGGAAACGGTCATCCTGCACCTGCCCTAGTTTCAATCCCTATCGGGTTTTCTCATCAGCTGAGACAGACCAGGCCACCCCCCATCCCGCCAGCCGGGAGAGTTTCAATCCCTATCGGGTTTTCTCATCAGCTGAGACTCTGCTGAGATCCCCTGCAACTACCGATGGATGGATGTTTCAATCCCTATCGGGTTTTCTCATCAGCTGAGACCAAGGCGCGATACCCTGACGCGGTCCCGACGTCAGTGTTTCAATCCCTATCGGGTTTTCTCATCAGCTGAGACATGGAGACGTCAGAAGATGAAGATCACTAAACACGACAAGTTTCAATCCCTATCGGGTTTTCTCATCAGCTGAGACACACCGCCGGCGGCCCCGTCCGCACCGTCGCCATCGGTTTCAATCCCTATCGGGTTTTCTCATCAGCTGAGACCTATTCGCTCCTCGCGACCGTCAACCAGTACGGCAGGTTTCAATCCCTATCGGGTTTTCTCATCAGCTGAGACACTACTCGCTCCTCACGACCGTCAACCAGTACGGTAGGTTTCAATCCCTATCGGGTTTTCTCATCAGCTGAGACGTTGCCGCTCTGGGTCGTCACTTGCTCAGACCACACGTTTCAATCCCTATCGGGTTTTCTCATCAGCTGAGACAGGGAGCATAACATGCAGGCATACAAAATAGCCCTCGTTTCAATCCCTATCGGGTTTTCTCATCAGCTGAGACTGATGTGGCGCTATTCCACCTCTCCCGAACCTGAAGGTTTCAATCCCTATCGGGTTTTCTCATCAGCTGAGACCCGTCGTCGTCCACGAGGGCCCCCGGATGCTTGGTTTCAATCCCTATCGGGTTTTCTCATCAGCTGAGACGGTGATACCAATGTACGGTTCCTGTGGCGATATCCCTGTTTCAATCCCTATCGGGTTTTCTCATCAGCTGAGACACCAAACTGACGAATACGATTGCGACGGCCCTCTGTTTCAATCCCTATCGGGTTTTCTCATCAGCTGAGACAAAACCTCCATGCGAGGCAATCCACCCATCCCAATGTTTCAATCCCTATCGGGTTTTCTCATCAGCTGAGACAAGAGCGACCTCAAGTACGACGTCGGCGGGACCTAGTTTCAATCCCTATCGGGTTTTCTCATCAGCTGAGACCAGACACCACCCGCAGGCCCATCCGGTCATCGAAGTTTCAATCCCTATCGGGTTTTCTCATCAGCTGAGACAGGTCACCAGGCCGGACACCTGCAGAGGGATACACGAGTTTCAATCCCTATCGGGTTTTCTCATCAGCTGAGACCGTCCGGGACTGCCTGGTTCATCCTGCCGGCGAAGTTTCAATCCCTATCGGGTTTTCTCATCAGCTGAGACGTTGCGTGAACCCCGCCTCCCTACCTACCCACATAAGTTTCAATCCCTATCGGGTTTTCTCATCAGCTGAGACTCGCCGTGGCGTCCCGAGCGTCGAGCGGGGACTAGTTTCAATCCCTATCGGGTTTTCTCATCAGCTGAGACGGATGCGGATCCAAGAGTTCTGGCGGTTCGTGCAGGTTTCAATCCCTATCGGTTTTCTCATCAGCTGAGACTTTCACCCGGAGGATTGTTGCCGGGGAGACGATCCGGTTTCAATCCCTATCGGGTTTTCTCATCAGCTGAGACCGAGCATGGTTCGACGAGAACGTCGACGTGCTCCAGGCGTTTCAATCCCTATCGGGTTTTCTCATCAGCTGAGACGATCGACGCGGTCATGGGCATCGGGGAGGATATCCTCGTTTCAATCCCTATCGGGTTTTCTCATCAGCTGAGACTACGACCACCTTGAACTCTGTTGCACGGATCTCGAAGTTTCAATCCCTATCGGGTTTTCTCATCAGCTGAGACAACATCACCGGTGCTCTCCCGGTCGGTCAAGATTACTGTTTCAATCCCTATCGGGTTTTCTCATCAGCTGAGACCAGACACGCCCCTCTAAAGCGATCCTGTCATGGATGTTTCAATCCCTATCGGGTTTTCTCATCAGCTGAGACCCGGGAGGTAGTCACCAGCGACCATCAGGTGTATGTTTCAATCCCTATCGGGTTTTCTCATCAGCTGAGACTCTCCTGGCTGTCGTAGATCGCCGCACAGAGCATGTTTCAATCCCTATCGGGTTTTCTCATCAGCTGAGACGGGGCAAGGTCGATCCGGCGTTCGGTGCCGTGGAGGTTTCAATCCCTATCGGGTTTTCTCATCAGCTGAGACGTTCGGCATGACCCGGGGGAGCTCCTACACGATCGTTTCAATCCCTATCGGGTTTTCTCATCAGCTGAGACATGGGCGCACGAGGACCACCTGGTAGAGATCTATGTTTCAATCCCTATCGGGTTTTCTCATCAGCTGAGACGTATCGGACGGAAGACGGGCGACGGCACTACAAAGTTTCAATCCCTATCGGGTTTTCTCATCAGCTGAGACGCTGTCCCACGGCCGACCACCGCCCCGCCCCTTTAGTTTCAATCCCTATCGGTTTTCTCATCAGCTGAGACGCACCCCGATCGAGGTCACAACCCGGGCCGGCACCATGTTTCAATCCCTATCGGGTTTTCTCATCAGCTGAGACATGTCCCTCTCCTGCACCCGGGCGCGCAGATCAGGTTTCAATCCCTATCGGGTTTTCTCATCAGCTGAGACACTGTAACAAGGTCGATATCAACCTCCCCGAATACCCGGTTTCAATCCCTATCGGGTTTTCTCATCAGCTGAGACGGCATTCATCTCGACGATCCTCAACTTCTTCTCAGTTTCAATCCCTATCGGGTTTTCTCATCAGCTGAGACGCAGTTGGTAGAGGAGTAGAAGATGGACACAATAAGTTTCAATCCCTATCGGGTTTTCTCATCAGCTGAGACTCAACGTCACCACCAGCACCGAAGGCGACACAGGCGTTTCAATCCCTATCGGGTTTTCTCATCAGCTGAGACCCGCGCCGCGCCGCCCGATCCTCTCGCGCCCCCGAGGTTTCAATCCCTATCGGTTTTCTCATCAGCTGAGACTGGACAGAATGTAAGGTATTTGGTGCCTGCTTTTTGTTTCAATCCCTATCGGGTTTTCTCATCAGCTGAGACTCTTCAACAACGTCACACCCGGCCCCTACACCATGTTTCAATCCCTATCGGGTTTTCTCATCAGCTGAGACCCATCCAGGCCCCCTGGACCGGCTGGCAGGAGTGGTGTTTCAATCCCTATCGGGTTTTCTCATCAGCTGAGACGGCCCTGCTGCACGAACCAATCGAGTACCATCCTGTTTCAATCCCTATCGGGTTTTCTCATCAGCTGAGACCCGATACCAGGAGGAGGGATACCAATGAGCAGAGCTGTTTCAATCCCTATCGGGTTTTCTCATCAGCTGAGACAGTATGGGCGCACGAGGACCACCTGGTAGAGATCTATGTTTCAATCCCTATCGGGTTTTCTCATCAGCTGAGACAAGAACCTCCCGGTCTTGGCCCTCACGGTCCCCGGGTTTCAATCCCTATCGGGTTTTCTCATCAGCTGAGACCTCCATGTCCTCGCCAGACTGCTCCTCCGTTGCGATGTTTCAATCCCTATCGGGTTTTCTCATCAGCTGAGACATGGTGAGGCTCACCGTGCCGGCGTCGAGAGCCCGGTTTCAATCCCTATCGGTTTTCTCATCAGCTGAGACTAGATTGTCCCGTCGTCGTGCTCTCGCACCTCGTCGTTTCAATCCCTATCGGGTTTTCTCATCAGCTGAGACCCGGAGCCCGTGCGATCCTGGTACGTTGAGCACAAGTTTCAATCCCTATCGGGTTTTCTCATCAGCTGAGACGGACCGACCAGGGCCATCCCCCGCTTATCGACAGCCCAGTTTCAATCCCTATCGGGTTTTCTCATCAGCTGAGACACAGCGCCCCGGCCGGACTCTCCGGCTACGACATGTTTCAATCCCTATCGGGTTTTCTCATCAGCTGAGACTCTCCTTCCTAGATAGTTTGATTCTCATTCTCGTTGTTTCAATCCCTATCGGGTTTTCTCATCAGCTGAGACGCGGCCGTCCGCACCCTCCACACCCCTCAAACCATCGGTTTCAATCCCTATCGGGTTTTCTCATCAGCTGAGACTGGTGGTGCGATTCTCTCGCCGGCGTATAGTATTGGTTTCAATCCCTATCGGGTTTTCTCATCAGCTGAGACGGCACTGATGATCATCATCGGCGGCGCGGTGGCGGTTTCAATCCCTATCGGGTTTTCTCATCAGCTGAGACAATCCATAGAGTATACCTATCCAACACCATACTATGTTTCAATCCCTATCGGTTTTCTCATCAGCTGAGACTAACGGTATCAGACTCACCACCCAACGTATTAAGTGGTTTCAATCCCTATCGGGTTTTCTCATCAGCTGAGACGGTTTCTTTGAAATGATTATTGCACAGGACATGACGTTTCAATCCCTATCGGGTTTTCTCATCAGCTGAGACAAAACCTTCATGGTTATGCAACTATTGTGAATATGCCGTTTCAATCCCTATCGGGTTTTCTCATCAGCTGAGACGCTTTCCTGGATTATGGACGGGAACTTACATTATGGTTTCAATCCCTATCGGGTTTTCTCATCAGCTGAGACCGGACTTCAGCGTCACCATCCCTTCAGTCTATACGTTTCAATCCCTATCGGGTTTTCTCATCAGCTGAGACGCCGGCGGGGCATGGACATCTTCCTCCGCTACCCCATGTTTCAATCCCTATCGGGTTTTCTCATCAGCTGAGACCGATCTGGTGGTGGCATACTCACCCGGATGCGCCGAGTTTCAATCCCTATCGGGTTTTCTCATCAGCTGAGACCCCCCGCAGCACCCGAGAGGTCCGGGAGTTTCTCGTTTCAATCCCTATCGGGTTTTCTCATCAGCTGAGACTAAGCAGTTAGATTCTGGTGGAAGTAACATCAACGTGTTTCAATCCCTATCGGTTTTCTCATCAGCTGAGACGACATCTTCCGCATCGACGCCACGCAGGTCGGCACCTAGTTTCAATCCCTATCGGGTTTTCTCATCAGCTGAGACCCACATTATCCGGTAGGCGGACAACCAGGTTTCTATGTTTCAATCCCTATCGGGTTTTCTCATCAGCTGAGACCAGGCAACGATCCGAGACACACGAGTTTCGTCTTGTTTCAATCCCTATCGGGTTTTCTCATCAGCTGAGACTATTCTCCGGCCTGCGCCGCGCCTCGACTGTCCACGTTTCAATCCCTATCGGGTTTTCTCATCAGCTGAGACATAGAGCCGGGGGAAACCGGGGGGTTCCCTCACTAGTTTCAATCCCTATCGGGTTTTCTCATCAGCTGAGACAATCCTGACCGACCGGGAGAGCATCAACCGTCTTAGTTTCAATCCCTATCGGGTTTTCTCATCAGCTGAGACTGTTGATACGCCTGGAACCTCAGTTCCAGTGTCTATGTTTCAATCCCTATCGGGTTTTCTCATCAGCTGAGACCTTACCAGGGTAGAACCTCCCCAGGTCAGCAACCTTGTTTCAATCCCTATCGGGTTTTCTCATCAGCTGAGACGTTGCATCGCCGACAGGAGCAGGGAGACATGAACAGTTTCAATCCCTATCGGTTTTCTCATCAGCTGAGACGGACGAGCGAGCGCGGGGCGTGCCCGGAGTGCGGGTTTCAATCCCTATCGGGTTTTCTCATCAGCTGAGACTCGATCGCCCCGGTGGCCACACTGCCGACCTGCTCCGTTTCAATCCCTATCGGGTTTTCTCATCAGCTGAGACCGCCGCTCGGCAGATCAACGATCCCTTTTCCGAGCGGTTTCAATCCCTATCGGTTTTCTCATCAGCTGAGACCGTTGCAGAACTCGGCGAGGACCGACGGCGGTAGGTGTTTCAATCCCTATCGGGTTTTCTCATCAGCTGAGACCTATCAAGCGTAAGGGGAGCAGCAACCCGCTGATCGAGTTTCAATCCCTATCGGGTTTTCTCATCAGCTGAGACGACCACGATCCGGCTAGCAGGCGTCTCCTACGACCTGTTTCAATCCCTATCGGGTTTTCTCATCAGCTGAGACGCCCGCAGCGCCCGGAGGACGGTCTCGATCCGGGTTTCAATCCCTATCGGGTTTTCTCATCAGCTGAGACCAGAGACCCCAAAACACATCCAGACGAGGTTGTTGTACGTTTCAATCCCTATCGGGTTTTCTCATCAGCTGAGACGCATCCGGGACCCGGAGATCTGGGCGACGGCCGAGTTTCAATCCCTATCGGGTTTTCTCATCAGCTGAGACCGGAGGAGCAGGCCCGGATCATCAAGCACCTCAAGAGGTTTCAATCCCTATCGGTTTTCTCATCAGCTGAGACAGTTTCGGCACCGGCACCACCGACCCCACCAAGCAGGAGTTTCAATCCCTATCGGGTTTTCTCATCAGCTGAGACATTCCCGGTCGTTTAAGAATTTCACGACGGACGAGCAGTTTCAATCCCTATCGGGTTTTCTCATCAGCTGAGACGGAGCGCCTAATGACTCGCATGGACACCTGGTCCGTGTTTCAATCCCTATCGGGTTTTCTCATCAGCTGAGACGGCGTCAATCTCCGGCGGCCACCGGCCCGCGAGGAGGTTTCAATCCCTATCGGTTTTCTCATCAGCTGAGACAGTGCGCGCTCGGGAAGTCCGAGGCGGTGAGCGGGTTTCAATCCCTATCGGGTTTTCTCATCAGCTGAGACCTTGATGTCGTCTGCATCAAACGCAATGGTAATCTGTTTCAATCCCTATCGGGTTTTCTCATCAGCTGAGACATTGTCTACGTGCAACCAGAAGATCCTATCAAGCGTTTCAATCCCTATCGGGTTTTCTCATCAGCTGAGACGTGCTACAGTTGTTTGCCTTATTCCTGCTCGCACCGAGTTTCAATCCCTATCGGGTTTTCTCATCAGCTGAGACCGAGCCTCTGTGGCGTAGTGCGGCGGATAGTCATGTTTCAATCCCTATCGGGTTTTCTCATCAGCTGAGACTCATCTATGGGTTTAGTAGGGTAGAACCTCTTGAGTTGTTTCAATCCCTATCGGGTTTTCTCATCAGCTGAGACAAAGACCACCACGCGAGGCTTTCGGGGCACTTCCGGAGTTTCAATCCCTATCGGGTTTTCTCATCAGCTGAGACCCTGCAACCTTATTCAGAAGATCAATGTGCATACGGTTTCAATCCCTATCGGGTTTTCTCATCAGCTGAGACGGTTGTTTTGAGTGTTCTTTCAATAGAACCACCCAGTTTCAATCCCTATCGGGTTTTCTCATCAGCTGAGACGTCATCCGGGCGTTCGTGGTAGATGTAGGATCGGTTTCAATCCCTATCGGGTTTTCTCATCAGCTGAGACTGACCTGGCGGTGATCTACTCGTGGGTTGACTACGTGTTTCAATCCCTATCGGGTT
>NZ_DANC01000007.1:93737-110956 GCF_002499755.1 Methanoculleus sp. UBA291
GTTTTCTCATCAGCTGAGACCATATTTAACAAAACCCCTGTGAATACCACGTTCAATGTTTCAATCCCTATCGGGTTTTCTCATCAGCTGAGACATGTAGAGGTAGGATTCACTGTATTGATTGGGGATGTTTCAATCCCTATCGGGTTTTCTCATCAGCTGAGACCAGAAATATGTCTTGCCCTCTCGCGGAGGAGCCCAGTTTCAATCCCTATCGGGTTTTCTCATCAGCTGAGACGTTGGGTAGATCCGGCAGGGAAGGCCGGGGAAGATGTTTCAATCCCTATCGGGTTTTCTCATCAGCTGAGACGACCAGACCAGGGAGGACCGCCCCTGATCATCAATGTTTCAATCCCTATCGGGTTTTCTCATCAGCTGAGACCGCTTACGCTCAAGCATTACCATCGAGTTGATGAAGTTTCAATCCCTATCGGGTTTTCTCATCAGCTGAGACCCCAGGTAGAACCATTGTCTGTGCTTAACTGAATGGGTTTCAATCCCTATCGGGTTTTCTCATCAGCTGAGACTGTATTTGTTAAACTGACTGTACGCGTATAAGGGAGTTTCAATCCCTATCGGGTTTTCTCATCAGCTGAGACATTCTTTGGCCTTGAGTAAGAAGAAACAATCCAGGTTTCAATCCCTATCGGGTTTTCTCATCAGCTGAGACAGTCCACCTACCTGGTGGAGGGGATGAGTATTCTGGTTTCAATCCCTATCGGGTTTTCTCATCAGCTGAGACCTACTGATTATTCTGTTCTCGAATGGTTACAGGAAGTTTCAATCCCTATCGGGTTTTCTCATCAGCTGAGACAGAGAAAACATGGAACTGGTACCGGTCAACCGCCTAGTTTCAATCCCTATCGGGTTTTCTCATCAGCTGAGACTTCTCTCCCGCCTCTTCTGCCCGCAGGAGGAGCAGTTTCAATCCCTATCGGGTTTTCTCATCAGCTGAGACTCTTCCTTCTGGTGGAAGTATTCGCACCAGTCCAGGTTTCAATCCCTATCGGGTTTTCTCATCAGCTGAGACCTATCTGTTTTCCAGTCGTAACGATTATAATCTCCGTTTCAATCCCTATCGGGTTTTCTCATCAGCTGAGACCTAACTATAATATCAAATATATGAGTACCACAGTATTGTTTCAATCCCTATCGGGTTTTCTCATCAGCTGAGACTCTTCTCGTAGTGATAACCGTTCATATTCCTCAAAAGTTTCAATCCCTATCGGGTTTTCTCATCAGCTGAGACTTGATGACTGCCAGTGGGATAGAACCACTGAATGGAGTTTCAATCCCTATCGGGTTTTCTCATCAGCTGAGACGCCGGGACCGGCACCGGTGTGAGGGGTGCAACGAGGTTTCAATCCCTATCGGGTTTTCTCATCAGCTGAGACAGCAAATCCCCCCTCTTTTAGTGAAAACGCAGATAGTTTCAATCCCTATCGGGTTTTCTCATCAGCTGAGACTGTATTTATACCTATGGGGGGGTGGCGGAGAATATGTTTCAATCCCTATCGGGTTTTCTCATCAGCTGAGACCGCAGATCGGCTCGGAGGCCGGACTGGTCCCGGGGTGTTTCAATCCCTATCGGGTTTTCTCATCAGCTGAGACTTCAGCAGACTCATCATACTCAAAAAAGATATGTTGTTTCAATCCCTATCGGGTTTTCTCATCAGCTGAGACCCGGCATGCGTAAGTTGATAGCGAGCGGTCGCCTCGTTTCAATCCCTATCGGGTTTTCTCATCAGCTGAGACAATAGCAGATGCAATGCGTGTAATGGGATAAACAAGTTTCAATCCCTATCGGGTTTTCTCATCAGCTGAGACGGCAGCAGGTCGGCCCGCTGGTGGCGGAGACTGAGGTTTCAATCCCTATCGGGTTTTCTCATCAGCTGAGACGTATTATTCCGTCAATACGTGGCTCGCGCGTATGAGTTTCAATCCCTATCGGGTTTTCTCATCAGCTGAGACGCCGGGCTCAGAATGCGCCTCTCCGGGGAGAACCCGGTTTCAATCCCTATCGGGTTTTCTCATCAGCTGAGACCACCACCGCCACCCCCGGGGACGGCTGAAGCTCACGTTTCAATCCCTATCGGGTTTTCTCATCAGCTGAGACTTAAGAGGGTTGGGGATGAGTTCGTGAAGCTCTGTGTTTCAATCCCTATCGGGTTTTCTCATCAGCTGAGACGGGGGGGCTAGCCCCCCCCCGGAAGGGGTATCGCGTTTCAATCCCTATCGGGTTTTCTCATCAGCTGAGACTTGGCATACGAAGCCTCGTCGGCATAGACATCAGGTTTCAATCCCTATCGGGTTTTCTCATCAGCTGAGACACGATGTTCGGCGCGTCCGGGAGTTTCGTCGCATCGTTTCAATCCCTATCGGGTTTTCTCATCAGCTGAGACATCAACAGCCAGGAGCGGCACTCTACCGTCGGGATAGTTTCAATCCCTATCGGGTTTTCTCATCAGCTGAGACCGCCCCCTATTTTGCCTGCAAAATCCAAACAAAGTCATGCATGGCACCGAACGGAGACGATCAAGTCATAGACGAATGGCGTACCCTGCCTATATTAACAGGCATGATCACTAAGATGTCTCATCATAGAGAGAAATTAATCTTTTGCTTACACCACATTGGAGAGCGATTCCGGCGACTGCTCCCCGAGTTCCTTTATCTTTCCAATACATCGGGTGCATAGTTCGTAGATCCGCACTCTGTCGTGAGGCCCGATGACCCCCCTGATCTTTTCCTCCATCTGAACCCTCTGCACATCCGTGATCTCAAGTTCAAAGATGCTATATTGCTTCCATGCACCATATCCCTCAAGAATCCTGAACACCCGATTTCTGATCTTGTCTTTTGAAATATCATAGGTCACCACCAGCCGCACATGCATCACCTCATGAAAGCAAGAGGATGATAGACTTTCATCTCTCCCGTAATCGCCTTCCTGAAAAGTATCGCCTGCATGACTATCGCCTGCCTTCGAGACACCTGATACTTGAAGCCCGGATGTCTGAACTTCTCTTTCATATAGGAGTCGTATAAGGAGAGATATTTTTTAAAGGATGCGTCTTTCAGGTGGTTGTCCTCCTTGAAATCATCATGCGTGAGAATTCTCTGATTCACCAGCCTCAGAGCGAACGCGTCACAAAAGATCGGCCTGAACTCCTCCAGGAGGTCCAGAGCAAGGGCCGGTCTCCCATGACGATCCGTATGCATCACTCCAAGGAAGGGATCGAGGTTATACTGCCGCAGGGCTGAGATGACCTCGTTCATGACCATTGTATAGGTCAGAGAGAGAAGGGCATTGATATGATCTTCCGGAGGTCTACGTGTTCTTTTTTCAAATGTCCAGCCCTCTATAAGGCATTCGTTCAGGGCCGCAAAGTAGATTCCGGCGGCTTCCCCCTCTATACTGCGAAGCGCACCGATATCCTTTGCATCCGCGGCACTCTGTTCCAGTTCCTTCAATCTCCCAGGGGGAGGGACATGCTTTCTGGAGAGAAGAGTCCGGGAATTCCTGATCTTGCCGCCGATAATGGCACGGGCAATCTTGAGGGCCCGGATGCCTGTACAGTCATACTGGCGGCGGCGAACCTCGGCGATGGTATTGTGTACCGGGACAAAGCTTCCCTCGTACCGTCCGTAATATGTGAAGTAGTTCACGGCCATGCCCCGCTCCCGACACTTCGTGAGAACCGAAGAGGAGACCGATACGCTCCCGAAGACGTTGATCGTCCTCACCTTTTCTATTGGGAATGAAACCAAAACGTCCTTTTCACCCCAAGGTGTCACCGTGATCCTGCTTTCCTCTGCCCTGACACGGCTCTTCTGTGCCGCGACATAGACCACGTCATCGTTAAACATTCCCTCGGATGTCTTCACCACTCTGAATGCCTCGGCGCCATCCGCCGCGCGATCCGATTCTGACATAACCTAAGCTTCCTCCAGCAGGCGTGCCTCATAGGGCATACAGTAGGTGACCGCACTGCACTTCCTGCATTTGTTTGGATTATCCGCGAATGGCGGGATCTCGTCAACCCTCATGGACCGTATCTCCTCAACCGTCTTCATCACCTTCTCCCGGAGTAGATCGGTGATCTCTATTGGATGCCGTGCGTTGGTCTCGTAGAGATACAGGTATCCTATCGGCACCCGTTCCCCTAGATATTCCTCCAGCAACAGGGCGTACGCCGCCAATTGGACCAGATCGTTCTCGTAATATCTCGAACCATGCTTGCGCTCGACCGGGACGATAACATCGCCAGTCTTCTCAACAATATCGATCTTTCCATGCATGTGAAGACCTTCAGAACGGAGATAGACCTCCCGGTACCACCCGCCCCGCCGGCTCTGGCGATGGTGGAGGGCCCGGCCGTCGGCAAGGTAGACGTTCAACCCCTGTGTCTGGAAGAACATCAGGTAATAGAGACGACGGGGGCAGTAGAGATACTGGTTGAGGTCTGAGATGTTGACGAGATCACCGGTCATTGCTCACCTTCCTCACCGGATCTGATGTTCGAAGGCGGCACAGTCGGCATACAGTGCATCGAGGTTGAGTGCGAGGCTTCCATCCTTGAACGGGACCAGTTTGAGATAGTCGTCGAGGTCGAAGAGTTCCTGGGCAACATACCCATTGTGCGCGAAGTACCGGCAGAACACACCCTTCTTTTTGATTACTTTATTGATGGCGTTGATGTCGAGAACAGGGACTGCTGGGTCACGGCTCCGCACGTACGGTCCGATGTTGAAGATAACTTGCGGCAAGCGATCCTGATCAAGCCGTTCCATCTCTTGGAACTTTATCCCTTCCATCTTCACCATCCGTGGACTCTTGACTCTGCCGCGCACAAAGACATACCCCACTACCCGCTCCGCGACTTCGCGGCCCCATGACCGGCGCTCCTCCGGAAGAGCCCGCATGAACTCTTCACGAGTCACGACCTCCAGGTCGGTCCAGCGGAGAAGGAAGAAGAGGTCGTAGGTCCCTGACCTCCCGTCGGTCGTGTCGAGATAGGCAAGGTCCATCCCCTTCCCCCGGAAACTGACCAGTTCGTCGATCAGGTCAAGGAAGGGGACATCGCCCTGCGTGTAGTTTTCAAGCGGTACAAGGCCAGGACGCAGGAACATTTCCTCTGGAGTGATCCCGGTACCCTCGAAATAATGGTGATAGAGGCGACCACACCCCTCTGCCATCACCTTATCCCGCCGATCTGACGGCACGCCGCCGGTGAGAGCTTGGTGTCCCTTGCTGCTGATCTTTGCTCTGGCTTCGCGGGTCCCGATCCCGGTCGCATGTTTGCAGATATGCTCCCAGGCTTCCAAGTAGCCGTAGCGCCAGCTGAAACTCTGCGCCACCCTCGGGTCTCGCATCGTCATACGGAGCTCCGCCTCAAGGTCGGACCGCGACACCCGTTCAACCGACGAGAAGTGATCGACCGTTTCGCGCGGTGCGTAGCAGATCGCCTGATAAGCGACCCCAGGCTCAGGGTTCCTGAGTCGGCCGAACCTCTGCAGGAACTCGCTGAGGCTGTGGGCCGAGAAGATCAAGCGCTGGATCGCTGTCTCCCCCTTGAAGTCGATCCCGACCTCGACCGCCTTGTTCCCGACAAGCACATCGAAAGGTTCGTCCATCGAACCGCGGTGATACCCGCTCATCTCGCAGATGCGGAGGTTTGTATGCTCCTGCAGGAAGTCGGCCACCATCCAGACTTCCGCCGGACTGTCGAGGATGACCGCCGTCCTGCACCCAGTGCAGAACTCCATGAGACGGTCGATGTCTGCAAGGACCGCCTCCCCCACGTCGAACCGCCTCCCCCGGATAAAGCGAAGATCCACCTCGGGCATCACCGGCACCTCGTCGACGACCGGCCGGTCGCACCGCGGACCGGCGATTACAAGGTTGCCGTGCATGACGTCCCGGATTTTAGCAAGCGCACGCTCGTTCGGCGTTGCCGAAAGAAAGATAAAACGCTTCATCTGTGTCGAATCGTAGGATGAAATCTCGTCGAGGAGGAAGAAGATCATGTCGGTCTGTTTCAGGTCGAAGAGATGAAACTCGTCGAAGACCACCGTCGAGACCATGTTCTTCAGAACCGACGCGAGATAGTGGTTGGAAAAGTAGCCTTTCAACCCATAGATGAAGATGTCAGGGTTGGTGATGATGATCCCGCCGGACCGCTTCATTGTCCTGACGATCCGCTCCAGCACATCGCCCTTCGTCATATGGTAGTCGTAGTCGTCTCTTTTCAGGCCAAGGCACTCAGCGTCAAGATACTCCACGGGTTTTGAGGGGTTCAGATGGTCGCGGAGGCGGCACAGAGACCTGTACTGGTCACGGGCCAGAGCGTTGGTCGGGTACAGGGCAAAGACCACACCGAGGCGGTCGCCAGTAAGGGCGGGCACGGCCCAGGCATTGGTTTTTCCTGACCCTGTGGGGGCCGTGAGCGCCAGATAAAACTCATCCTGCGCCGCGATGGTCTCCCTTGAAATCACCTGATGACCGAAGGGGGGCATATCCCCGACCAGCGGTTCTGCATCATACCGCGGCAGGGCGAGCCCCTCGACGATCATGCCCGCCACCGCCGGAGAAACTGCAGGTCGGCCGGGAGACAGACCTTCTCACCATCGGTGCAGGTGAACGCACAGTACAGCCCCTCGAATCGCCCCTGCTCGATCACGTCAAACGGGATCATCCTTGAGAAACGGATGTCTCCGATCGGCATACGGGCCAGGTCGTCAACGAGGACCGGATGGTTCATCATGAATGAACCAGAACACCGCCTGGTCGGTCGGTGACTCCACGTGATCAGGGCTTTGGTCCGTTTTTTTCCGACCCGCACGTAAGCCGGGAGGTCAGGTGTCACGCCATCGAATGCCAGGACAAAGAAACGGAACTTTGCGCCGGGCTGAATCTGTTTCCTGGTCCCGATCTTCCCTGTCGGCGAGTTAATCTGCTTTTCAGGCTGGTTGCGCTGGATGTAATCGTCGCCGCGAGCGTTGGCATTCTCAGTGGTGAACCTGAGAGGGGTTATCGGCCTGGCGACTGAGACATAGATCTCATCGGCAAGCGCCGTTGTGTCCTCGACGTAGGTCGGTTGTTGCCGCTTCGACCTTCGACCTGTCGCCTGGTTTACATAGGAGCCCTGGGCATAGCCGAGGGCGTAATACAGCGCCGTGTTCAGGATCAGGGGCTTTGTCACGTACCGGTTACCTGGCTCAAGGGTGGCAAAGAAGAGCTCGCCCATGAGTTCCAGAATACCCTCGTAAATCTGCACGTCCTGATTCGCTGCCAGCGATGCGGTTGCGATCGTTGCGGACATGGCCTCACTTCTTGGGCACGTAAAGATATTCGTCCAGTTTTCCAAGTTGAGTCGTGAGCAGGGATGCAACCGTTGCGTCTTCCTTCATCGAGTCGAGAACCTCAGCGACCGCTGCTTCGTCAACCTTCGTGTAGGCGATCCGGTGGCGAGATGCTAGGGTCTCATAGCCCGTGATCGTTGCCGCCTTCACGGCTTCAAGGTCCAATGTGTCGGCGGCCATCACTTTCTGAATCGAATCCGGATCTGACGCACCAGCGAGGGCAAGGACGATCTCGCGCGTCACCTCAAGACTCGATGGTCCTTCTCGTCCGCCCGCGTAGATACCGAGGATGTGATTCCTGACCTTCCCGAAACGTGTTCCTGTGGCACCGTACCGGGAGTTCCGGTCCGTGATGTTCATAAAGAAGAGTACCTCTTCGAGAGTGACGTCTTTGAGGGTCACCACGCAGGGGAAGAGCACGCCTTCCTTGAAGAAGTCGGGCTCACGAATCCCGGGTGTTGGGTTCTTCACGTAGGCGTCGCCGGGTGCGTTCTGGAAGAACTCTTCGACGACCGTACTCAGAGACCGTATCGTGTATGCCTCGTCGTACATGACGCGGGAGGTCATGCTGACCTTGTCCTCCGAGGCGGCGCTACCAAAGAGGGCGCACTCAGGGCACTGCTGGCACATCTTGGTAACCTCCATCGAGCACCCATCCCAGTCGGCCTTTTTCTTCTTCATCTCGTCCGTGATCAGGGCTCGCTGGACCGCCTTTGCGGTGCGGCGGTCGCTCGCCACCTGCTTGCGGCCGAAGAGTTTCCCGACCGTCTCCTCGGCATCTCCGACGCGGATGATCGCCGAATTTGCCTCGGTACCATCGGTGGTGAACCGTGCCGCGGAGAGCAGTTCACGGAGGATCAGGAGGTTCACGTACCGGTTCTTCGGCTTCTTCTCAGGTTTTTCGAGGATGTAGTCTTTTATCGCTGCATCAAATCTCCGGATTGAATCTTCGCTCATGTCAATTGCCTCCTTCTACAATTTCTTTCTCTTCAACGGCTGTACTCTGTGCGGCATTTTCCCTTTGGTAATGCTGTTCGCGCAGTTGGAGCGTCGCCGCGTAGAACCCGTCAGCGAGGTCGTTCTCCGCACGTTTCATCTTCCCGGCGTTGCCGTCGAAAAGTTCGTAAAAAACGTAATCAACGAACGCTTCGGCAAATGCCCGCGTCTTCTCAACATGATCGGAATTACGCCGGTTGACCTGGAAGAACTGGTCTTTCCCGGCACGTTCCATCATCTTGAGCAACCGGCCCGTGACCGCGTCGACGTAATCTTCGCGCTGGAGTTTCTGTGTCTCCCGTGCGAGGATGGCCCGGACCGATTCCCGGAAGGGTCTCTCGTTCTTATGCGGTTCAAACCCCCTCGGGATCGCAACATCCATCCCGAGTCGGGCAAGTTCATGGAGTGTTTGTATAGTCATAGGATCACCTGCAATCTGGTCCAGTTCGATCGCCCATTCGAGAAGCCTGACGGGCTGGTTGTAGACATTCTTATCTGACTGCCTCGAGTAGCCCCGGATGCGGTTGATGAAGGCTCCGGTCCGCCCCTCGCTCTCGCTGTTCTTTCTCCAGAGCACCTTGAGGAGGGTGCTCCCCGGACACCGGTGGTTCCTGAGCGTCTGCAGATGTTTCGGGAACCACTTGTCCTCCAGGGCGTACTCATACCCGAGGGCGATGACCAGAGACGCAACATGGAGGTCTGGGGGGAGTCTCGACAGGGGGATCGTATCATGAAAGATGCGTTTTACCGCCGCATGCGGTGCTTCAAGCAGGACCATTTCGCTGAATTCATCCCCGCCTGTCATACAGATCGGGTTTTCACCGACCACCACCCGGCACCCTGTCGTCGTGGCAAGCAACATCCCGAGATACGCACCGAAGAACCAGTACTCAGTCTCGTTGTCTTTCATTTTGTTGAAGACGATGTCATAGGTGGTGTACAGGGTCGGATCGAAGGCCATGAAGCCCGCACCTGTATACCGGAAGAGTCCCCGCCCGCCGGCCTCGGCGAAGAGTTCTCGCACCAGAGCTGTGAGGTCCGGAATAGAGCCGTCCAGGGCTTCGACCGCCAGTGCCCTGATGTTTGTCATCGCCTCGTCGTTGAACTGGCTCAGGAGAGAGGAGAAGATCTTGGCGACAAGAGGCGTGTGGAAGTAGTCAGGGATCAGCCTGAAGTAGAGTTTATTCTCGCCCTTCTTGATCTGGTGGCCGATCTTCCTGAGCCCGAGTTCGACCTCGACCGGTATTGAGACCGAGAGTTTTGGCTCAGTTCCCCCGAGGACAGCATGGTTCGAGAACGAATACCCGAGCATGCTGACATCCTTTGACGGGACCATTTCCTCAGTGTCGAACGGTGTGGCTGCGGTGAGATGGCAGACCCCCCTCCCCCGACAGTAGGCGTCAAACTTGGTGATTTTGTTCTCAAATGCATTAAATGCCATTGATCCGTTCAGATCGAGGTTCTCGGCAAACCAGACAAGGAGTTTGTCCTGATAGGGATAGAGGAGGCGCGCTCTGAAAGCGTCCATTGTTTCAGCTGGAATACCGGATAAAAACGACTCGACCAATGATATGAGGTACGCGATCTTTCGACCGGAGGTGAGGTCGGCGAAGCGGACACCATCGAGGGAGGAGTCGAGCAGAAGCCGGGCGATCACGTAGGAATAGTTCCAGAACCCCCCGACCGCATGATGATCCTTCCCATGATGCTCCAAGGCGTACTCCGCCATGCGGTGCGCAACGCCTTCCTCGACCTGGAAGAGCCGGCAGGTCTCAAGAATGGGGTCGTCGGTGGGGAGAGCATGGGCCTCGGTGAGGGGATCGATGACTGCTTTTCTCAGTCCTGCGATCGCCCGCGCATAAGAGATGATCCGGGCGTCCCAGCCGATGTCGATGCCAAAGTCTTCCCGGATATGGTGGCGGTACCCTACCTGGCTTGCAAAGAGGCTTGGTCCGACGATTGTGATCTCCGCCCCTTCGATCCACCGTCCATCAAGCCTGACAGACTCGGGGACGAGGGGGGATTTCGATGTGGTCTGGGGAGGAGCGCGGCAGAGGATCTCCACATCTCCAGGTCTCACCGCACTCCCGTCGACTTTGATCTCGGAGATGGCCGAAGCCGGGATGTCGATGACATCCAGGGGGGGTTGTTGCATCTCAGGTACCGCTTTACGGGCCAGGAGTTTGTGATGTGCCAGATCGATCTCGATCTGACCTGTGTTCTCTGATTCTTCCCTGAGGACTGCCGCCGCCATGAACCCCTTCATCACGGTCGGGATGCCCGAGTAGAAGAAGGAGGCGTTGTCGACCGAATACAGCCCCTTGCTCCCCTGGACCCCGATGCTCTTGGAGAACTCGGCAGGATCTGAGATCGCTGCATGGCAGGAGTTGAGGACATGCTCGAACTCCCGGTAGATCTCGATCAGGGTCTCGCGGTCGGGAGCGTCGAGGTTGGTTCCTTTCGGCCCGACGTAAAGGACGCCTGTCTCGAAGATGAGGAAAGGATGCAGGCCTTTTTTCTTCGCCCATTCGGCGATGCCGGTGTGCACGAGATTTGAGAGGATGCCGGTAGACTCCTGGAATCGGTGGTAGTAGAATGAAAGAGAGGGGTCAACGTTGTCGAGGTCTTTAAGCATCGAATTGGAGACCTGGGGTCTCTCCAGACTTGCCAGAGTGTCGGCGAGTTTGATCCACCGGAGGTAATCTGTGGCCTTCTGCGAGAGGTCGTCGTGGTAGCCGCGCGTCGAGTGGAGGGCGACGGCAATGGACTGGTAGTCTTTGGCAGTCAAGGCAGGGGCATACTCGATAAGTCGGAACTCTGCGGCGACCATATGGACATACTCGGCCGAGAGGTCAAACTGTTCCTTCCAGTCCTTCCCGACACATTTGTGGAGGTCGTGGACGGCAAAGAGGGCGATGGTTTCCCGCAACTCGTCCGGGGAGAGAGCGAGATCAGACCCCATCTCAGAGAGACATTGGTTTAGTTCGACCATGGCCCAGACGCCGTTGCGTACATGGTTCAGCATCGGCTGGTCGACCTTGCCGTACTCGGCGCTTTTTGCTGGACGAAGGGCGTACGGAGAGATCCGGATTGCCGAATCAACCAGTGCGAAGTAGTCTGAAAGCGCGCTATACGAGGGAGGTATCGCCCTCCCTGTGGTCTTCTGGAAGAGCGTCTTTACCTGTTCCTGGAAGAACAGGCCTAAGGGATCATTCTTCATTAACACTGTCCTGGATGGTGACATCCACCTGCCCGCATCCGCGGGCAACACTTGATCCGACACCTGAAAACTCGGCAAACATGGCGAGGAGCAGGGTAGCGTTTCGAAATCCTTCCGGGGCATTTGATGTGAAGAAATAGATGCATCGACCGGTGAAGCCCTGCCTGAAGAGCGGCCGGGGGTGACCTTTCTTGGGATCCATTATCGTGTTGACCTGCACACTATAGGTTGTAAGTTGGCGCAGGTCAGGTCTTTCGATGATGTAACGCCCGAAATCGTCGCGGGAAACACCCATGCGAAGGTCTGCCGGAGAGAGGAGGTTCCATTTCGAAAGGAGTGAATGGAACACGGCAATCCTGTGAGGATACATCTCCGTGACGCGCGAATTTCGATACTGGATGCATGTCGGGGTCAAAAAATCGAAGCTCAGTGTCGGTTGTTCATACCTCTGTGTCTGCTGTACGAGGTCGTCGACAGATACCATCTGGTCTCTGATCTGCTCGACGAAGAAAGAACCCTGATGTAGGGGGAGTTCCTTCCGATCCGTCAGAATAGGCAGGATCAGATGGCGAAAGACCTCGTCGTCGTGGGGGTCGGTGATCCCGATCTGAAGGCGATAGCGTTCGTGGGGAATCACCTGCTTGCGGTAGGGTTTTCTGGTCGATTGGAAGGGGCCACGGAGGTCTCCAAGCGAGAGCGCCGTGGTAGTCGAATCGTGGACCCGCTGACTCACGTTCGGGTCGGATTCCTTCATGAGCCCCAGTAGCGAAGAGTAAATCTGATAGCCTGAGTGAACCGGTATCTCGAATGATCGGTCTGTCCTGAGCGTTAGATCTACCCTGCGCATACTAATGCCTCGCTGTCCATGTATATTAATCAATAGTACGTGTATCAGATCTTATATTGCATAATTTTGCCAAAACTTCAGTAATCTTGCAGATGAGTGAAAGATAAATGGGACCAGCACACAAGTGGTAGCATGAAAATGTATGTGTCACCACTTGGTTTCGATACGTCCCATGTTCTCGCGTTAATTGTGAAGTACAGGATCGAAGCCGAAGACGGGATCACTCTATTGATGTCGAATAAAGTGGATGAGAGGTCTGAGAGCGCCTTCAGGAGTTTAACAGAGATGATCCGTGCGATCGATTCCCGCATCACGGTCAAAAAAATCCAACTGGACCACAGCGATTTTCCTAGCATGGTCCTAGCGTGCATTGAGGCGATCAATGGCCCTCTCCATGACAGACCCGGTGCATCGATCATTGTGAATCTTTCCGGAGGTCCTCGTGAGATTTTGGTTGCACTGACCATTGCATCTGTAGGTTCTGCGCCGAAGATTGCTCGAGTAACATCATATTCGGACGTGAGTCGACAACACTCTGAGATCGACCTACCGTATCTCGTCCCTCCACTTCAAGACCGGGAGTTGGAAGTTCTCCAGGATATAATGCACTTTGGCCCTACATCAATTGCAGGAATATCGAGTCGCTTGCAAATTTCTGAAAGTTCCATTTCGCGCTATTGCGCGAGGCTGCTCTCGAACAGGTTGATTGACCTGACTGAACGAGGGAAGAGCAAACTAGCAAAGGCTCGGCCCTCTGCCGGGGTGGTCCTTTCAATAAGCCAGAAGCCCTGAATTGAACCCTCAGGGTAATAATAACAGAGATTAATTTGGAAAATGGCACTTAAAATTGGGACCCCCCCCCTCCTTGTACGTGTCAATGCTGAGTTGGTATGGCCCGAAAAACACTTTTGACGGATGGTTTTGTTCACCTAGATGGCAAATCTCGCGCGGCTTGTTGTCCAGTCGTGCGGGGGACACGATCGATAAAGTGGCGCGCAGACCTGGTTTGGCTGGACAAGAATTACAGTCGCCTCAAAGTGACGAGGCCGTTGAACCTATGCCTAAGGTTCATAATAACGAAATTGAACTTTTTAAGGGAAGAATAAAACTCTTTTGATAAAAACGCTGAGGGGGAGATTTGAACTCCCGAGGGGCTCAACGCCCCACGGGCTTTCCAGGCCCGCGCCCTACCGGTCTAGACTACCTCAGCACAATGTGCATCAGTAGTTGGCGACATACGCTATTAATAATATCTCCCCGGCGGGCTTTTCCTTCCCTTACGCCCCGGCATCTTTTACGTGTTTCTTCCATCCCCGGGGATAGGTGCCGGGCTGCATCAGGACGACGGTGGGGGCGACGACGAGCCCGGGTTCTCCGGGTTTCAGCGCCGACGAACCGACGAGGGCCTTCCCGAGCCCCACCAGCTCGTCGCGCTCCGTCATGATCGCGACCGTCTCGCCCTTTCCAAACCCTCCTTCCTTTGCCGTGACCCCCACCCCGGCGAGCACCGCGCCGTGGCAGACGGCGTCGACCGCGGTGTCGCGGACGACGACCTTCGGGAGGTCGGGGACGGCGGCTTCCGGGAGGCGGATCATTCCCCGGAGGGGCCCGGGATTGCCCGCCCGGGCTGCTGCAGCGGCATCGGCGAGTTCGTGGAGCGAGACGGCGACGCGTTCGTCGAATGGTCCCGAGCGTATCCTCCGGAGTTCTTCCATGTGGGCGCAGACCCCGAGGGCGTAGCCCAGGTGAACGCAGAGCGTCCGGATGTAGGTCCCGGCGTCGCATCTGACCCGGAAGAGGACGAGCCTGCCCTCCATATCCAGGACCTCGATCTCCTGGATCTTCCTGATCCTGAGGCTGCGCTTCACCGCGCTCTTTCTGGGGGGCCGCTGGTATATCCGGCCGGTGAACTCCGCCGCCGCCCGGTCCACGGCCTCCCGGGATACGTCGCCGTGGAGTCGCATCAGACAGACGTACTCCTTGTTGTGCGAGAGGAGGACCGGGGCGAGTCTGACGGCGGCGCCGAACATGACGATGAGCACCCCGGAGACCTGCGGGTCGAGCGTTCCGGCGTGGCCCACCCGCCGCCCGAGGATATTCCCGACCCAGGCGGTCACCTGGTGGCTGCTCGGCCCCCGGGGCTTGTCGACGACGACGATCCCGGCTTCCGGGATGGGGAGGTCCTGACCGGTCACCCGTCTCACCGGCCTTCCCGGTAGCGGTTCAGCGCCTCAAGGGTTCCTGCGAGCGACCCGTCCCCGACGACCGCCGGAGGGTGTCCCCCGGCCCGCATCGCGTCGGCGGTGACGTCGCCGATGGCGACGAGGAGGAGGCCGTCGCGGGGCCGCCACCGTGCTTCCCGGTAAGACATGGCGCTTGTGAAGAGGACCGCGTCGGCGTCCTCAAGCACGAGTTCGGCTCCCGTGGGGACGAGCGCGTAGACCCGCTCCTCCCGAACCGTCCCGCCCGCCCGGGCTATTGCGTCGAGGAGGCCCGGGTTCGGGACATCCGCCCGCGGGATTCCGACCGTCCGGCCCCGGAGCCAGTCGCCGAGGTAGGGGACGAAGTCCCGGGAGTAGAACGAGGGGAGGACCTCGGCCTCGATCCCCGATTCCCGGAGGACCTCGGCGGTCTTCGGTCCGATGGCGATCACCCGGGGCCACCGGTCGAGTCTCGGCCCGATGATCGCCGCCGGGAGGGCGCTTGAGAAGAAAAGGCAGTCGAATTCGCCGTGGTGGACATCTTCGACGAACGCGGCGACCCTGTCTGTCCGCAGTTCCGCCCGGAGCGGCGAGACCGTGTAGCAGTCATGGCCGTAGGAAGCGCAGAGGGCGCGGTCTCCCGTCGCCTTGTTTTCAAGCCGGGTGATGGCGATCTTCATGGTCACAACGTTCGTCACGGCGGAATATGACTGTATCGGAGAGCTCAATCCGGTTGATTTATCGCTTCCGTCTCCGACCGGTGATCAGCGTGCTCATCAGTATCATACTGGGCGCCGTCGTCGGCATCGTGTTCGGCGCCGTGAGCGGTCTCGTTCCCGGCATCCATGCAAACACCGTGGCAGGGGTCCTTCTCTCGCTCCAGGCGTTTCTCCTTGTCTGGTTCGACCCGGTGGTCATTGCCTCGGCCATGTTTTCCGTCCTCGTTACGCATACGTTTCTCGACAACGTCCCGGGTACGTTCCTCGGCATCCCCGATGCCGATACTTCCCTCGCGGTCCTTCCGGCGCATGCCCTCTGTCTCGAGGGGCGGGGGGAGGAGGCGGTCCGGATATCGGCCCTCGGAAGCGCTGTCGGCGTTGTTCTCTCCCTCCCGCTCGCGCTGGCCTTCGTCCTGGTCCTCCCCGCTCTCCAGCCGGCGATTGACTGGGGCATCGGCCTCGTCATCCTCGCGGTTGCGGGCTACCTCATCGTCGTCTCCGAGTCGCCGGGGTGGGCACTCGCCGTCTTCTCGGTCTCGGGGGTTCTTGGCCTCTTCTCTCTCGGCTACTCGTTCCTTGCCTGGCCGACGGGCGGTGAGTCCGGGGTGCTGATGCCCCTCCTCTCCGGGCTCTTCGGGATCGCGGTCCTCCTCCAGGCATCGCACGGGTTAATGCCCGTACAGCACTTCTCGGGGATCGACCTTCCAGAGGGCGCTCTCCGGCGTGGCTCCATCCTCGGTTCGGTCGCGGGGGCGCTTGTCGGCTGGCTTCCTGGCCTCTCGAGCGCCACGGCAAACGCTCTCCTGACCTCGGTCGTCGGCTACGACTCCAATCCGCGCGAATACATCCTTGCAACCAGCGCCGCGAACACCGTGAACGCCTTCCTCGGGCTTGCAGCGTTTTACGCCATATCGCGGACACGGAGCGGTGTCATGGCGGCGATCTCGGCGCTCGAAGAGATCCCGCCGGCGACCGCCATCCTCCTATCCGGTGCGATCGCCGCGGTCGGCGCCTACCTCCTGACCATCCGCCTCTCGCGTGCGGCCGGATGGTTTTCGGGCATCAACATCACGAGACTCAACCACGCCGTCATCATCTTCGTCGCCATCCTCTCCTTCATCCTCTGCGGTCCGTTCGGGGTCTTCGTCCTCCTCCTGGCGACGGTGGTCGGCTACGTCCCGACCCTGGTCAACATCCGCCGGGTCTACTGCATGGGGGCGATCATGGTCCCGGTGATGGTCTACTCCTTCAGCCTCGCCTGACCCTGTCGGGGTTCTCTTATATCGACTGACTCCCAATACCGTAACCATGCTACAGCGCTACTGGTTCGGAGACGTCGATGAAGAAGGATGCCGGGCCGCCGGCACCGATCCGGCCGCTCTCGCCGAGCGGGCGGCCGCGCTCCGCACCGGTATGGACTCTTTCATCCCCATCGACTGGGAGGTTGCCCGGGACTGCGGGGTCGTCCGGACCCGGGAGGAGTACGTCGCCCTGCTTCGTTCCGTCTGCACCATCCTTGCCCGGGAGAAGGTTTCCCGCTCCTACCAGGGCCGGGACGTCGAGCTTCTCCAGATGGTCAGGATGCTCGATGAACTCGACAACGTCGTCAATCTGCTCCAGGAGCGTGCTGCGGAGTGGTACCAGGTCACGAACCCGTCGTTCTCCCGGAAGTACCGGTCTCTCCCGGCGAAGAAGATGCTCGGGATCATCCGGAATGGGGCACGGGGCGGTCTATCGGACATCTCCGGGGAGATCGAGCGGCTCACCGCGGCGAGGGGCCGCCTGATGAGGGAGGTCTCGGCCCGGGCCGACGAGGTGCTGCCGAACACAAGCGCCCTCATCGGGGGGCTGGTCGCGGCCCGTCTCCTCTC
>NZ_DANC01000040.1:0-4752 GCF_002499755.1 Methanoculleus sp. UBA291
GATGTGGGTGGAGATCCGGAAAAATAATCGGTAGTGGCCGCGTCAACCGGCCAGTGCGAATAAGGACGTCTTTTGAACCGTCAACCTTCACACGGATTAAATTGCAACCCTGTGCCCCGCAAGGGGCCCCCGTTGCAAGCCCCCTCCGATAGGAGGGGGTAGTTGCCGCTTCTGGATCGGTTCCGGGAGGTCCTCGAAGGCCTCGTTGCAAGCCCCCTCCGATAGGAGGGGGTAGTTGCCTGCTGTGGTTACTCCTCCATTGTAGAGGATGGATTTACCGTTTTGAGGTTCAATCTGAGGGCCCAGGACCAGTTCCGGCGGAGAGGTGAACACCGTGAACTTCACCGGGATGCTCTCGATCCCCATCTCCTTTGCCCGCTCGTCGAGCATCGCATACACGGTTTCTATCGAGCAGACGTTCTCCGGCGGCGGCGGGCCGTTCCAGATGCCCACCCGGAGATACCCGTCGATATCGTAGCCGAAACCGATCAGGGACCCATGAGGATAGAGATAGTGGTCCCGTATCAGGTCTCCCATGGCGTCGGTGAAGTTTTCCAGGTCCGGATACGACGCGCTTCTTCCTCCTTTCGAGAAGGGGAGTCCTCCGAGTGTGAGGCTGACGGGCTCCTGCTTGTTCAGATTGACCTTCAGGAGTTCGACGATATTTTCCGTGGGTACGGGAGCAGGTTGTGGAGAGGTCTCCGAACCATCCCCGACTTTAACGGAGCGGTATTTATGTAACTGATTGAGCATCTCGGAGAGTTCCTTGCTCCTGCTTTCATTCATGCCGTCAAGGTAGGTTACTCTCGGCATTGTTTCGATCATCCGGGAGATTTCTCTGTCACTTAATCGATCTCCCCGATCGTCAAAAAGAAAAGGACTCCGCTCCAGTTCTACGCTCCTGCTTACCGGATCGCCCTGGCTGTTTTCATCCGCACTCACCGCCGGCACACAGATCGCGCCGACGACCAGCAGCGCCGCGAGAACGACGCCGATTTCGGAAAGAATTTTTGGTTTCATGGTTTCATTCCTCCTTTCATGCGTACCCGGAGGGACCACGGAACCGTAACGGCTATCCCCTATGGAAGCCAACAACCCTGTTGTCCTCCGGGCACGCTGTGGGAGTCCGGGTGCAGTCCCCACGACCGGGCCGGGCTCCCGCGGGATACCGCATGCGGCTTCCCTGATCGAGACGTCGGCGTTCCCACCCATAACGTTTCTGTCCATTACCTAGAACTGTCGCGGCGCTACCCGGGCCGTCGCATCTCCCGATCCGCACGTGACCGGGCAATTCGCCAGCAGTATAGCCGATCTCCGGTCGAAATACACCATGGACTCCGATTCGCGGATCTGAGAACGGGTTCGATAAGATTCCTGCATACCTTCCCCGGATATCGAAACCCGGGAATATCGTCGGCCCGCACCCGGGCGCAGCCCTCAAGATGGCGGGAAGTGCGCGTGGAGAGGCCGTCACCGGATGTCCGTCCGCATGAACCGCACGTATGCGGCGGAGGAGAAGACGATGGAATAGAGGATCAGCGCTACCACGTTCGCCCTATCCTGCCGGGCGTATCTGGGTCGCCCCGGGGGAGACGTGAATCCTCGGGATCAAGTCGTTGACGCCACCCACAGCGGGAAAAAGGTTTGTGGCGTTCACGATTTACGCATGGGCGCCGACCGGCGAGCTTCCTCACGGGGTCCCGGTGTCAATCGACCAGATCCTGACGATCTTTCTGTGCCTCAACCTGTCCCCGGTTCCCCCAACGTTTGCTCTCTCACATCCATCCTGCCTCCTCCCTCGCCATCCTGAGTGCATAATCGACCGGACTCCATTGTATCAGAACTGTCCTGTTGTGCATCGTGGTGCCGTTCAGCGCCTCGTTTTCGGGGGTGAGATTGCGCACCCACACATCGATCTGTGTGGGCGAGGTCGCGAAACTTGATATCTGCAATTCGGGATGGTCCTTCTGGAATCGGAGTAGTTCAGCCACAACCTGCTCCCTTTCTTTCTCATACGCTCTCTCATCCTCGAGATTATGAACGACTGTAAAGGTCCAGCCGGCGACCTGCTTGCCCTGAACGGCATCCACGTCGTTCCTCTTCGGTACGAAGAAAACAGAGATAGTAGCCTGTTTGTTCTGGGGATCAAACTCCCATTTTCGTATGCTCCCTATATCCGCGGATTGCACGATGTTTTCCATTTCCTCTTTCACTTCATCCGGCAACTCGTCCGCCGTCATATTCGCCGCATCCAGCGCTTGCCTCACGTCCTCCCGAATATGATGTTCCTGAACGACGTTAAAGGTCCAGCCGGCGATCTCTCTGCCCTGAACGGCCTGCACCTCTTGTTCATGCTTTGCATCCCGGGAAAAGTACGTATAGACGATGACCCGGTTGTTCTGGGGATCAAGCTCCCACTTTCGTACGCCTCCAATCTGCACGGTTTTTCCCATTTCCTCTTTCACTTCGTCCGGCAACTCATCCAGCGTCATATTCGCCGCATCCAGCGCCCGCCTCACGAATGAGGGCACATAGGGTTCCCAGATAATGGTAAAGGTCCAATCGCCGACCCGCCTGCCCTGAACAACACTCAACTCTTTTTCATGCTCTTCATTCAGGGCGGGGGACGCATAGATGACGACCTGCTTGTTCTGGGGGTCGAACTCCCACGTTCGGATAATATCTTCGAATTGCACGGTGTTTTTCAGTTCTTCGGTTACGTCGCCGGGCAACTCCTCCGGCGTCATATTCGCCTCTTTCAGCACTCGCTCCACGGTTTGCGACTTATACCAGGATGCATAGATCTCCTGGGCACGCTCCCAGACCTCTTTCGATGTCATGTTTTTAACCTCCGGTACTTCTTCAGATCCCTCGTTCGGCGTTTCATTCCGGCTTATATTCCCGGGCGGGTTCGACTCTGTCGGCGACCCTTCCGGCGTCACGTTCCCGATCTCCGGACGGGTGTCCCCGTCCGGAAGGTGCACTGCCACGATCAGCGCTCCTGCGCAACAGACGACTCCGATTGCGACAACAGCGGCGATGATTCGTGCAACGGGCTTTGTCATTCTTCCTCTCACTCTGAGGTGATGGTGCCGTTTTCACCAATCAGAAATACCGCTTTAGGGGACCCTGGCTTATAGTCCGGAACGGCACAGGTCATCACTCCGGTTATCTCGTAGATCGTCACCTTCGTATCCTCGGTTTTTGTCCCGTAGGGCATCTGCCAGTTCCCGGGCCTGATATCCAGGTTGCCAAACTGGTAGAACTTCCAGCTGGAGAACTCATCCGCATTGCCTCCCAAAAACTCGGCGCAGACCGCATGGCTGAAATTCTGGCTGGCATTCTTGACAAACGTCAGGTAGAAGTCCAGGTCGAAGGTCCCCTCGATGTAGCAGTGCTCGGGGCAACCTTCCCTCTCCATCCAGTAGCAGCCTGCCAATGTCTGGATATACGCGAGGCATTTTCGGGTCCGGGCATACCGCATCATCACGTTCTCCTGGCATTCGGCGCTGTACCAGGACCCCGAACCGCCCCCGCAGTCGGGAAGCCCGTGGCGGTAACGCCCGATCATGAAGGGCAGATACGCGCCTGCCGACGAGTGGCAGTCCCCATCCCCCGGGACGTGCCGGTGAACGGCAGAGATTTGAGTATCGCCCCGATATGGCGGCTCTTTTTTCTGTGTCATTTTTTGTTCCTCCGGTTTTTCGGAAAAGTGCCCGGGGGAACTCCAGACCACAACGGTTATTCCTGATGGAAGCCAACGGCCTTAGTGCCCTCCGGGCACGTTGTGGGAGTCCGGCGACAGTCTGCACAACCGAGCCGGACTCCCGCGGGATACTGCATGCAGTATCACCGATCGAGACGTCAACGTTCCTCCATATATCTTTTCTGTGACAAACATCGAACTGTCGCGGCGGTACCCGGGTCGTCGAATTCTCTTGATCCACCCTGGTTGTTCCATCCCCCGGCAGTACCGCTGATATCCAGTGGAAATATACCCTGATCCCCGGATCGCGGGTATGAGCGCGTACCCCGGCAAGATCTCTGCATTCTCTCCCTGGATATCGAAACTCGGCGGAATGATCGGCACGCCCCCGGCACGGCTTCTCCCTGGGATGAAAAGTGCGCGCGAAGAGGGCGTCACCGGATATCCATCCGCATGAACTTCACGTATGCAGCGGCGAAGAAGACCGACGGGAAGACGATCAACGCCGCGAAATTTCGCCAGATCCGGTCTGTCGCATCCTCCGGCGGCAAATTTGAAGGATAAAATACCGTCGAGGCCACGGTGTTATAAGATATCAGCGGGGAGAAGAGGTAGACCGTATCGGCGACTAATTGCCGTTTGCTCTGGTAAATCTCCAGTTCCGCGGCGTACCGATCGTACTCTTCCTCGTATGCCTTATCGTACGACAGGTGGGTCACCCCGGCCGAATCCGTCCATGCAGGCATTTCCGGTCTCTCCGGTATGTCTCCGGCAACCGCGCCCGCAAGAACCGCCCCGAACATCTGCAGCAGATAAGAGAGGGCGAAGAAGAGGGTCAGACCGTAGACCACGGCATGCCCGCTCTCTTTCACGCCGACCGAGAGCGCGAGGGCGAGGACGAAGAACGCAAGCATGAAGAGGAACGAGGCGAGCCCGAAGATCAGGACGGTGACGACCTCGTCCGCCGTCGGCACGATCGAGAAGACGAGGAGGACGGCGAAGGTGAGCGCAAACGCGACGGCCAGAGCGACCCCGAGAGCGGCCAT